>CAZVLV010000146.1:0-4597 GCA_964628015.1 uncultured Aquiluna sp.
TACCTGAATCCAGCAGGTGTGCTGCATCGAGATACACACAACGCGACGCATGAGTCTTGACTGCCATGTCGGCCAGCATGAACCCGATCCCTTGAAAACTCGATATTGGTTGCCCGAAAGCGTGACGAGCTCCGCTATAACTGTTGGCTGTTTCTAGTGCTGCTTGGGCGAGCCCGACTGCACAAGCAGCAATTCCCAGGCGGCCCACATCCAGGCTTGACAGAGCAATGCCCAATCCTTGACCTTCAAGCCCAATACGATGAAAACTTGGTACACGAACATTATTGAGGTAGAGATTTGCTGTAGGTGAGGCGTTCAGAGCCATCTTGGATTCAGGTGGAGCAAACTCGAGTCCTTCTGAATCCGCAGGAATGAAGAAGCAAGAAATTCCTTGAGTTTTGTGTGAATCAGTTCGGGCGAAGACCGTGTAGAAATCTGCCACTCCCCCATGTGTTATCCAGGATTTTGTGCCATTGAGAACATAGAAGTCTCCATCACGAGTCGCTAGTGTGGAAAGCGCCGCGGCATCGGAGCCAGAATGCGGCTCAGACAGACAATATGCACCCAAAGTATTCCCACTCAGAACCCAAGATTGCCATCGATCTTTCTTCTCTAAGGAACCGAAGTTAATGAGTGGCCCACATGCAAGATTGTGAACACTTACTCCTAAGCCTATTGCCAACCATGCATGTGCGAGTTCTTCAATAACCTGCAATGAAACATGGTACGGAATAGGTGGTGACGCAGGATCCGCAGCATGTGTAAAGGGAAGATTCATGAGTCCGATCTCGCCGAGTTTTGTAAATACGTGGCGAGGGAAAATGGAACTGAGTTCATATTCGTCAACCAAGCTTACCAACTCATGGGACGCAAACTCGTGAGCTAATTCCAGAAGATCATGATGCTCGGGTAGTTCTAGTTTTCTACTCACTGCTGAAATATTGGGAGTTTTGCTCATGATGATTGAACTACGACTAAATCATGTGTCTGCTTGTTAAGGGTCTCGGCACCATTTTGTGTACAAATAACAATGTCCTCTATCCGTGCCCCATGTTCCCCTTCAATATAAAAGCCGGGTTCAATGCTGAACACCATTCCTGCCGTCACCACTGTCTTGTTATGAGGACCTATGTACGGTTCTTCATGGGTGTCTAAACCAATGCCGTGGCCTGTCCGATGAATGAAGTACTCCCCCAATCTGAACTTCTCCAATTCAGTTCTTCCGGCTGCGTCGATATCGTGACTTATCGCCCCGTCGTGAACAGCCTGGGTCGCGAGAGCCTGCGCCCGTTGCAAGACCTGATAGCGCTGAAGAAATACATCGGACGGCTGTCCGACGCTATAGGTGCGGGTGCAGTCACTGCAATAGCCGGAGGGCATGGTCCCTCCTATGTCAATAACTACCGGGTCGCCCAATTCAATGACTCTGTCGGTCACTTCATGGTGCGGACTGGCTCCATTTGGCCCTGAGGCGACAATGACAAAATCAACACGAGAATGTCCTTCAGCCACGATGAGGTCTGCAATGTCACGTGCAACCTCACGTTCCGTGCGCCCAGCCCGCAGGATCCTCGGAACCTGTGCATGAACTCTGTCGATTGCAGCTGCTGCCTCGCGCAGCGATTCAAGTTCTTCAGCGGACTTAACGATTCGAATCGAACTGATAATGGGCGAAGCTGAAATAAACTCGATATTGCGGAAGAGGGCCTGAATGGTGAGCACTCGCTCAGCCCACATATGCCCATCGAGGGCAATAACTCCGGAGGTGAGATTAAGACGTTCGCGAATTAAGACATATGGGTCTTCCGTCTCGCCCCAAGTAATTACTTCCCAGTGTGTGTCTCCATATGGACTTGCCATTGCAGCAGACTTCTCAAGCCTAGGAACGACAAGAAATGGTTCGCTGTCAACGGGGATGATGAGCATGGTGAGGCGCTCTAAAGGTACAGCGTGATAGCCAATGAGATAACTCAAATCCGTTCCAGGAGTGACGAACATTGCTGCCACACCTTGAGACAGCATGCGCCTCGTGATCTGATGAATGCGGTCTAGGAGATGTTGGGACTCTGACATGGGTACAGATTAACCCTGAATGCATATGGTGCAATGACATACTGCGCTAGTGACATCACGCCTCCTCATTCTGGATACTGCAACGCTCTACTATCGAGCTTTCTATGCACTTCCCGAGAAGATGACGTCTCCAAGTGGTCACCCACATAACGCGGTGAGGGGCTTCCTCACAATGATCACGAAGCTGGTCAGCACGTATCGCCCATCGGGATTAGTTGCCGCTTGGGATAACGATTGGAGGCCAGAATGGCGGGTGGCATTGGTTCCCTCATACAAGACTCATCGGCTGATCCCAGATGAGCCGGACCTTGCCGCAGAAGACGTACCTGACACGCTCAGCCCGCAGATTATCGCCATCGCCCAGATTCTTGACGCGTGTGGGATTGCGCGAATCGGATGTGAAAACTATGAGGCCGATGACGTCATCGCTTCAGTTGCACACCAGAGTTCTGTAGGTAACTTGATTGTTACTAGCGACAGAGATCTTTTGCAGGTTGTGAGTGACAAAACCTCACTCCTTTTGCAATCCACGGGCGGTATAGATAAGTGGCCAGTCCTTGGACCCGCTGATGTGGAGTCTCGTTTTGGGGTGAGGCCAGATCAATACCTGGATTACGCAGTGCTTCGTGGAGACCCTAGTGATGGGCTCCCAGGTATTTCGGGCATCGGGGAAAAAACGGCCGCTGCATTGATTCAATTCTTTGGAACTATGAAGAACTTGCGGTCAGCATGTTTGTCCGACGAAGTGTCTCGGCCACTTACTCCTCGGATTGCTCAGCGAATTATCGAAGCCTCGGATTACATTGATGCCGCGATGTCAGTTGTCAGGCCGGAGGTCAATTTGCCCATTGACCAGTGGAACAACGCTATTCCTACGTATCCAAATGATCCTGTGGAGTTACACGAGTTGGCTGAAGCATGGGGTGTATCGAAGTATGTCAGCGCATTGTTTCAAGCATTTGAGGGGTAAGAAATAACCCCACGCTGAAGAAGTTCGATAGCTCTACTAGCGTTGTTGTGCAATGAGGTTTCTGGATCAGTCACCGAAACAATCTGACCAAGAAGGTCCACGACCTGACGTATCCAGCGCACAAAGTCTCCAGCAGTCACGTCATTGCTGTTAAGAATTTTCAGTAGGGTTGCACCCTTTGCCCATCGATACACTGCCCATGCTAATCCTGCGTCGATACGCCTTAGCGTATTAAGCCGGTGATGGTGCTCGACACCTTGGAGTTCACCCCATACTTGGATTATCTGTTCCAGAGCCTTTTCGGTTGGTCCGCCGGGAACGGATGGCATGTCGTCAATTTCACTCCTTCGTGATTCATACAAAAAGGCTGAGCACACTGCCGCAAGTGAAGGCGGATCAAGGTCATTCAGAAAGCCTGCTCCAATACTTTGGGTTACCAATAGATCAGACTCAGAGTAAATGCCCTTGAGCATTTGCCCAGGAGGGGTGACCAACAGTTCAGCTTCTGAGTCCCGAACTAAGTATCCGAGGTCAACTAGCACGTCACACAGACGATCAAATCTCTTGCCGATTGTGTTTGTACGACCCTTCATGCGACCTTGAACTTCGGCGATCTGGGATTGAATCTTGTGATAGCGCTCACTCCAACGGGCATGGGCTTCGCGATCCGAGCAACCATGACACGGATGAGCCTTCATTTGATCGCGTAGTTCTTGGACAACAGGATTAATTCTTTGTGACTTCTTTACTCGGCGCTGATGATCGAGTTGATTGGCAGCAATTGTCTTTATTTGCGCGCCTATCGAATCCTGAAGGCGCCGTTGATCCTTAGGAACAAATGATTTAGGAATTTTGATAAAGCCAATTGGACTGAGATCGGCAATTCCGTCGTGGTGATTTAGCCGTCGAATCTGTCGATCTCCTGTCATCACTACGGGCTTCGGATCCTCGTGTTGATTTACTGAGGCAGGTGATAACACAACAGCTGGCCCGGATTTCTTTCCATTGCCGAGAATTATCACGTCGCCTCGCTTTAATGCACGAAGCCGAGAGTGTGATTCAGATTTTCGTTGCACCACCGCACTACGAGTGTCAGTCTTTTCCTCATTGTTGATAGCTTTTCTGATCTCGGCATACTCCTCAAAGTTTCCAAGATGGCACTGCATAGATTCGAGGTAACCTGCTTTTGCCTCCTCGAGTTTGCGAAGTTCGTTTGCTAGCCCAACGACGGACCGATCCGCTTGAAACTGGGCAAATGAAGTTTCAAGTAGTTCTCGAGCTCGTGTCTGGCCAAGGCTTCCCACCAGATTGACTGCCATGTTGTAACTGGGTTTGAAAGATGATTTCAAAGGATAAGTTCTCGTGGAGGCCAGACCTGCGAGCGACTTAGGGTCTAAATCTGGTTGCCAGAGTACGATCGCATGTCCCTCAACATCTATTCCTCGTCTTCCGGCGCGTCCTGTGAGCTGTGTGTATTCACCGGGTGACAGGTCGACATGGGCCTCTCCGTTCCATTTGACGAGCCGTTCTAGTACAACGCTCCGGGCTGGCATG
>CAZVLV010000147.1:0-4596 GCA_964628015.1 uncultured Aquiluna sp.
AGCCAACCGCGATAGAGCTACCCAGCGCTACAATGGCTTCCAACAGAGTCATCCTTCGCCCGGTGGTGGTGGTATGTCACGCCCGGGAGGCATGCCCGCCGGACGTCCAATGCCGCGCAAACATTAATTCGATACTCATTTCAACCTGCTAATAACCTAACTCGTGAGAGCATTTTTTCCAGTCAAAACCCCGATGAAGGCGCTTGCCATGACCGCAACGCTTAGTCTTTTTCTAGCTGCCTGTTCAGCACCACCCAAAAAGGAACCCCCTGTGCCTGAGGTCCAAGTGCTGGAGGCTGTTACAAGGTCAATACCGGTCTTCACCGAATACATCGGCGAAACCTACGGTCAGGCCGATGTTGAGATTATCACGCGCGTTGATGGCCCCATAACCGGCATTCACTTTCAGGAAGGACAACCGGTGAAAGCAGGTCAGTTGTTGTACACTGTCGATGATCCCATCGTGCTCAATGCCCGTCAATCTGCCTTGGCTCAACTGACGGCTCAAGAAGTCATGCTGGTGAAAACAAAAGCCGACTACGATCGCGTGTTACCCCTAGCACAAATGAACGCGCTCAGCATGCGCGATTTGGACGCCGCCAAAGCGGCTTATGAAGCGCAGAAGGCTGCCGTTTCTGCTGCTCAGGCAGGCCTTTCCAATGCTGACGTTCAGGCCTCATACACACGCATACTGGCGCCTATTTCCGGTGTAATCGGATTGTCACGGATACAAGTGGGCGATTTCGTTTCAAAGGGATCACAGCCGTTGAACGTCATTTCTGCCACGGGCGACATTCGCATTCGATTCTCGATTTCCGAAACCGACTACCTCAAGTACCGCGAACAAGCGGCAACGCGCGATAAGAATTCACCCATCGAATTGGATGTAATGCTCAGCGACGGCAAGGTGCTTCCGCAAAAGGCCAAGTTTGATTTTGCCGATCGCGCACTGGATGGTGGAACAGGAAGCTTGCTCGTGCAGGCCGTGGTTGAAAATACCGGTGGATTGCTGCGACCCGGACAGTTCGTTCGCGTTAAGACCGTTTCGGAGCAGCTGAACGATGTCGTGATTGTTCCACAACAAGCCGTACGTCAATTGCAAACGCTCTATCAGGTAATGATAGTCGATGAAAACAATGTACTCACAGCCCGCACAATTACGCCTGGTCAACGCGTAGGCAGCAACTGGGTCATCAAGGAAGGACTCAAGGCCGGAGAAAAGGTGGCAATGGTTGGCAATGCCATGATTCAACCGGGAAAGCCCATTATTCCGGTGCCCATGCAATGGTCGTATGATTCAACCCTGACGCGCTAAAGAACAACGAAATTATGAGTGAATTTTTTATACGCAGGCCCATTGCAGCCATCGTCATATCCATTTTGATGGTGGTGCTCGGATTGCTCGTGCTCAAAGGCATTCCGGTATCACAGTATCCGCCCATCACGCCGCCCATGGTGCAGATTACCGCGCTTTACAGCGGTGCCAATGCCGTGAATGTGGAGCAGGCAGTGACAACCCCAATCGAACAGCAGGTGAACGGAGTGGAGGATATGCTCTACATGCGTTCGGTAAACTCGGCCGATGGCACGGCGAATATCCAGGTTTCCTTTGAGGTGGGGACCGACATGGACAAGGCCAACATGTTGACCCAAAACAAGGCTACACAAGCGAATCCGTTTCTGCCGGCCGAAGTATTGAACTTGGGGGTGACCGTGAAGAAGTCGCTCACCTTCCCGCTATTGTTGGTTTCATTCTATTCGCCCAATGGCGCTTACGACAAAGACTTCCTCACCAACTACGCATACATCAATGCCATTGACGAGTTAAAGCGAACGCCCGGGGTTGGCGATGTGACCATTTTAGGTGGAACACAGTATGGTATGCGTATTTGGGTTCAACCCGATAAACTGGCGTCGTTTGGTTTGACCGTGCAGGAAGTGATGAACGCGGTGAAAGACCAAAACGCGATTCGTCCCGGTGGTACATTCGGCCAGGAACCGGCGCTTCCGGGTAACGAGAACACCTACTCAGCACAGTTGCAAACGCGCCTTGTCAACGAAGAGCAATTTGAAAACATCATCATCAAGTCGAACGAAAACGGAGCATTGGTTAGACTCAAAGATGTCGCACGCGTTGAATTGGGGAATGAAAACTACACCTCCGGTAGCCGTTTGAATGGAAAGGCTTCTGCAACGGTGGCTATCTATCAAATTCCCGGATCCAACGGTCTGGAAGTGGCCGAGGCCATTCGCACCAAAATTGCGACCTTGCAACAATCCTTTCCACCCGACTTGGATGTTGCGTTTCCCCTCGACACCACATTGGCGGTGGAGGCCGGTATTGATGAGATTTTACACACGCTCTTGGAAGCAGTGCTTTTGGTGATTTTAGTTGTTTTCCTGTTTTTGCAAGATTGGCGCGCAACACTGATACCGCTGTTGACCGTACCGGTTTCGTTGATTGGTACCTTCATGGTTTTCCCGCTGCTGGGCTTTTCGGTCAACGTGCTTTCGCTGTTGGGAATGGTGCTGGCCATTGGTTTGGTGGTCGATGACGCCATTGTCGTTGTGGAAGCAGTGATGCACCATTTGCAGCATGGCTTGTCGCCCAAAGTGGCTACCAGGAAGGCGATGAAAGAAGTTGGAGGTCCTGTTGTTGCGATTGCCGTCATCCTGGCCGCGGTGTTCATTCCCGTAGCGCTAACGGGCGGTATCACGGGCAGGCTCTACCAGCAGTTCGCCATTACCATTGCGATTTCCGTTCTGTTCTCAGCCTTCAATGCGCTTACCTTGAGTCCTGCGCTGGCCTCGCTCATCTTGCGACCTACCAAGCCGGGCACCGGTCTGATGGCTCGCTTTTTTGCTGCATTCAATCGCTTTTTTGATCGGCTCACGGAGCGATACGGACGGGTTACAGCGCTCTTTGCGCGTAAACTTTTCGTGACAGTAATTCTTTTGATTGGCATTGTGGTACTCGCCGGTGGCCTGGGTTCAGCTGTACCAAAAGGGTTTGTGCCTGAAGAAGACGAGGGCTATTTCATCTGCGCCATCCAGCTTCCCGATGCCGCCTCGTTGCAGCGGACCAATGAAGTGTCTGAGCGTGTGGAGCAAATCCTCGATAGCATTCCTGAAGTCGATTCTTATACTGTGGTGAATGGCTACAACATGCTTACGACTTCGGTTTCATCGAACACCGCAACTGTATTCGTGTCGCTTAAACCTTGGGAAGAACGCGAACGCACTGCGCGCCGTTTGATCGCATACACAGGACGGATATTCATGCGCGACATCACCGATGCTACGGTTGTGGCCGTTGGTCCGCCGCCAATTCCGGGCTTGGGTAGTTCGGGCGGTTTCACAATGGAAATTCAGGATCGCGGCGGAAATTCACCGGGCTATTTGGCCGAACAAACCCAGAAGTTTGTGGCAGAAGCTTCCAAACGACCTGAAATAGGGAAGGTGTATTCGCTTTACAGGGCCAACGTTCCGCAAAAAGTCATTACGGTCGATAAAGAAAAAGCCCAAAAGTTGAAGGTTAGTCTCAACGACGTAAACACCACCGTTTCAGCCATGATGGGGGGGGCTTTCATCAATAACTTCAATCAGTTTGGTCGTCAGTACAAGACCTACGTTATGGCCGATGCGCAGTACCGCATGAAGCCCGAAGATCTGAACCAATACTATGTTCGCGATAACACAGGTGCCATGGTTCCGCTGGGTACCTTGGTGAGTGTGCGCGATACATCCGGACCTCAGTTTACCAATCACTTCAACATGTACCGTGCAGCAGAGATTTCCGGTGTACCTGCCTTGGGTTATAGCTCGGGTGATGCCCTCACGGCTCTGGAGGAAACGGCGGAGGCTGTTCTTCCACCCGACATGGGCTATCAATGGTCGAACATATCCTATCAGGAAAAGGCTTCTGCCGGTCAAGGTGCTGCAGTATTCGGTATGGCGCTCTTGTTCGTATTCCTGATTCTGGCCGCTCAATACGAAAGCTGGACGTTACCGTTCAGTGTTCTGTTGGGAACGCCCTGGGCTGTTATGGGCGCTTTCCTCGGACTGTGGATCGCCCGACAATTCTCGGAGTCATACGTCAATAATGTCTTTGCCCAAATTGGATTGGTGATGCTGATTGGTCTGAATGCCAAGAACGCAATCCTCATTGTCGAGTTTGCCAAGATGAAACGCGATGAAGGCATGGACGCATTCCAAGCCGCCATTGAAGGTGCCAAGCTGCGTTTGAGACCTATTCTTATGACGTCACTTGCCTTCATTTTGGGTGTTGTGCCGCTCATTACCGCTGTTGGTGCGGGCTCTGAATCGAGAAAGGTAATGGGAATGGCTGTTTTCAGCGGAATGATTGTCGCGACCATTGTAGGGTTGTTGCTCATACCGGCCTTCTTCGTTTTGATAGATAAAATCAGTCCCGTAAAGAAAAAGGAGATTGAACCTGCGTCAAACCCTAATGAATCTGAACACGCATGAGAACCATAATTCAATCCTTAGGGATATGCTCACTATTGCTCGTTCTGTTGGGTGAGTCATGCATGGTAGGGCCTCGTTATATGCGCCCCAACATGCCGAATGTATCGG
>CAZVLV010000148.1:0-4589 GCA_964628015.1 uncultured Aquiluna sp.
TTTGGACATGACCTTGAGCAACCCTTTACCTAATGCCTTGATCACATTGCGCATTGCTTTCTCAGGAGAAACCCCTGTGATGACATTCCTTCGAACCAGATCCTCAACACTCTCGAGCGCAAGATAGGGATTAATGGCAGCCGCACCGTATCCAATTAAGAGCGCGACATGATGAACTTCGCGAACATCTCCGGATTCAATCAACAAACTAATCATTGTTCTGTTCTTTGTGCGAACAAGGTGGTGGTGCACCGCCGCACAGAGCAACAGTGAAGGAATGGGAGCTAAAGCTGCAGTACTGTCTCTATCGGATAGGACAATGAATCTCTTTCCTTGCCGAATAAGTGCATCAACTTCGTTGAAGATCTCGGAAAGTCGCTTTTCGAGCGCAGCTCCACCCCCAGCAACGTTGTACAAGCCTTTAATTCGCGCAGCGGCGAACTCCGGAAGAGTGCCGTCCGCATTGATATGCAGAATCTTGGCTAGTTCATCGTTATCGATGACAGGAAAAGGAAGAACAACTTGGCGAGCATGTCCCGGCGATGCCTCAAGAAGATTGCCTTCGGGTCCAATAATGCTGCCGAGAGAGGTCACGATCTCCTCACGAATTGCATCTAAGGGCGGATTCGTCACCTGTGCGAAGAGCTGACTGAAGTAGTCGAAAAGCATTCGAGGTCGATCTGAAAGAGCGGCAATAGGAGTATCGGTACCCATGGATCCAATCGCCTCGACACCTGAAAGAGCCATGGGTTCAAGGATGATTCGCAAGTCCTCCTGCGTGTAGCCGAAGGTCTGCTGGCGACGTGCCACCGATTCGTGAGTATGCACAATGTGTTCACGCTCCGGAAGCGCATCTAGATGGATCAAACCAGAGTCCAGCCATTCTTGATAGGGATGTTCGGCAGCTAATTGATCCTTGATTTCAGAATCCTCAATAATTCGACCTGCTCCCGTGTCAACAAGGAACATTTTTCCTGGTTGAACTCGCCCTTTATGGATCACAGTTGCGGGATCAATGTCGAGAACACCTGTCTCAGACGCAAGCACAACGAGGCCATCCTGAGTAACCCAGAACCTGCCAGGCCGCAGACCGTTGCGGTCTAGAACGGACCCAATCACCGTTCCATCCGTGAAGCACACATTGGCTGGACCATCCCACGGTTCCATGATTGTCGCGTGGAACTCATAAAATGCGCGGCGCGACGGTGACATTCCTGCATGATTTTCCCATGCTTCGGGGATCATCATGAGAACTGCATGCGGCAATGAGCGGCCACCTAAATGCAAGAGCTCCAGTGTTTCGTCAAATGAAGCGGAGTCACTCCCTGAAGGCGAACAGATGGGAAAGAGGCGGGTCATGTCGCCAGGAATTACGTCTGAAGTCAACATGGCTTCACGTGCTGTCATCCAGTTTCGATTCCCTCGCACCGTATTGATCTCTCCATTATGAGCAATTAATCGATACGGATGCGCCAATGGCCAAGAAGGAAATGTATTCGTCGAAAAACGCGAATGCACCAAGGCCAAGGCGCTTTCCATTCGAGGGTCTGACAAGTCCGGGAAGAAAGGCTCGAGTTGTCCTGTTGTCAGCATGCCCTTGTACAGCAATGTTCTGCTCGACAATGAGGCAAAGTACACACCGAGTTCATGCTCGGCAATCTTGCGAAACCCGTACACCACGCGATCTAGGGATATCCCAGCTGAGTGATCATCGGTGACGAACACCTGCCAAAACGCCGGCATACACGATCGGGCCGTGTCTCCGATCATGCCTGCATCTGTGGGAACTTCCCTCCACCCAATTACACGAAGCCCTTCTTGCTCTGCAAGCGCGTTGATTTCTCTTATGCTGACGTCCACGTGGTCTGAGTCCAAGAACACCGAACCCACCGCGTACATTCCTTCATGTGGGAGTTCGAAATCCACAACAGCGCGCAGGAATGAATCTGGTACCTGAATGAGTATTCCCGCTCCATCACCACTGTCAGGTTCAGCACCAGACGCTCCTCTGTGTTCAAGGTTTGTGAGCGCCAAAAGCCCCTTCGCCACAATGTCGTGGGACGGGATACCTGTAAGAGTGGCTACGAATGCGACACCACAAGCATCATGCTCGAAATCAGGGTTATACAACCCCTGCGCTTCTGGCAATGCCGAGAATTGACTTCGACTCTTGGGCGAATTTCTTGCCATGATCGAGGGCTCCTTGTGTCGTCTGGCAGTTCGTGTTCACGCGGGCGCATGAACCGAAAGTGACGAATGGGCAATCCTGTGTAAGGACATGCTCACTCATGGGACGACGTTGGCCCGAACGAATACTACCGGACTACAGAACGGAGCGCCCTTCAGCACCCATGTCCGATTACTTACTCGCCTGATCCTCGGAGTCACTCGACTCTGATTGTTCAGTGTGCTTGTGCTCAGGTTGGTTGTGCTCGGATTGGTTGTGCTCGGATTGGTTGTGCTCGGATTGGTTGTGCTCAGACTGGATGGGATCGGAAAGGTCTTCCCGACCTGGCCTTAATCGAGCGGAAATAATCAAATATGCCAAAGCTCCCAGACCAACAATGACGGAAGTCCAGATATTGAGCCTGAGCCCGAGTATTTCGTTTGCCGAGTCGACTCGGAGGGCCTCAATCCAGACTCTGCCCAGCGTGTACAAGAGGACATATAGAGCGAATGCTCGCCCGTGGCCCAGAGTAAAGCGACGATCAGCCCAGATCACAACAAGCGCAACGCCTACAAGCCACAGCGACTCATAGAGAAATGTGGGGTGAAATGTGAGGACATCTAGATATTGCTCTGGGCGCCTGTCCGGTGAAATTTCCAATCCCCATGGCAGGTCAGTAGGTCCACCAAAAATCTCTTGATTGAAATAGTTTCCAAAACGTCCAATAGCTTGTGCCAAGGCAATGCCTGGAGCAATGGCATCGGCAACAGGAGGGAGCGCCACACCCAAACGACGTGCACCAATCCAGGCTCCCAAGGCACCAAAGGCCACTGCGCCCCAAATTCCTAAGCCACCATCCCAAATTCGAATTGCACCGGAGAGTCCGCTGCCGCCCGGCCCAAAATACAGCTGCCAATCTGTCAGCACGTGATAGATGCGGCCACCAATTATTCCGAATGGAACAGCCCAAATAGCAATGTCAAGAATTACACCGTGTACGCCACCTCGCGCAACATAGCGCTTGTTTCCAAGCCACACTGCTACGACAATCCCAGCAATAATGAGCAAAGCGTATGCACGCAATGGAATAGGACCTAGGTTCCAGACCCCTGTTTCAGGACTGGGAATTGATGTCAACAACATGAGTTACTTGGATTCTACAAGTTCGGTGAGTTTTTCCGGATCTGCAAGAATTTCTGTTCCCACAATCTCCCCGTTGAGTGTGCCGGAAGGAGTTCCCGGGATCTGATTGACATAAAACTGCTCTGTGGCATTGGCCGCCCACGTCAAGTACTTACCTTCATTTACACATTGAGTGAATGACTCAAGATTTGTGCCTGTCAGTCCTGCGTTCGTGCCAAACGCAATCAATTCCTCATTGGTCCAGCCTGCACCTTCTTCCACAGGCTGATTGGCATATACCTGTCCGTGGAACTCCTTCAATGCGCCTTTGTCAATGGCACAACCCCATGCGGCGATTGTTCGGTGTGAGGCATCGTTACCTAAATTCGTATCCAGGAAAGCTGTGGGTCGATATACCAATTGCACTTTGCCGTCCTCGGCAAGTTGGGCGATTCCCGCGCCATTAGCCACTTCAAGAGCACCACAGGCAGGACATTGGAAGTCTTCCCAGAGTTCAAGTACCGGAGCATCTGCTGAGGCGGTTCCATAGGGAACTCCAAATGGCGTCGCGGAGTCTGGACCGAAAACACCTGTGGGAACGGGTGCGCTGGGATCTGGATCCACGATACCCGCGGAACCGCCTGCGCTCGTGGACTCACTGTTGCTCGAAGCAAAAATAGCCACGCCAATAATTGCGACCATGACAGCAACGACTGTTGCTCCCCCGACAATTCGGACGAGTCGCTCACGTCGCTTCTCGGCGGACTGAGCAGCACCTCTGGCTTCCGCTGCACGTTCACGTCGACTTTTGGCGTTTTGGCTCATGTGTTTCACTCCAGTCAATGTTTGGTTCAATGCTACCCATCGGGTAGTTATTACTCACATAAAGAAAATCAGTTAGCGAGATAGTACGTCAGGCCTGGTCGGAAGGCCCAGCGTGGTTACGTGTGAACAACCGAGCGAACCCCTTGGGCCAATTCCTCCGCAAGTTCGCCAACAGCATCCACTCCACCCGTCTCAGCAGCCCGCACGAATGCCGAACCAACAATCACTCCATCGGCATATTGGGATATTGCCGCCGCCTGAGCGCCAGTGGACACACCAAGGCCCACCGCTACAGGAAGATCTGTCTGGCGCCGAACCCGCTGCACGAGATCAGGTGCCATGGAACTCACTTGTTCGCGCGCCCCTGTCACGCCCATGGTCGATGCGGCATAGACAAACCCACGAGTGTGCTCTGCAATCGCTGAAATCCGCGAATTAGTGGAAGACGGAGCCACCAGAAAAATGGGATCAAGTT
>CAZVLV010000149.1:0-4587 GCA_964628015.1 uncultured Aquiluna sp.
ACACCCCAACTCAATGACAACTGGCTACGGACCCGCGGATTGGGAGTAAATGCAAGAAGGGGTGTGTGACAGCGCCAACGAGAGATCAGTCGCGCAGAACGACCAGTTTCAGTGAAAGCAATCAAGAATGAGGCACCGATGCTCTCTGAAACATCGACTGCGGCGTGCGTGAGTGCCCGTGCGGTTGAGCCAGTGGGAGCATCCTGCAAAGGAGGGATTCGCTCTAATGCTTCCTCTTCAAGATGCGCGATGATGGTGGACATTGTCTCCACCGCGTGAGCTGGGTGTACGCCAACACTTGTCTCCCCCGAGAGCATCAGAGCATCAGCACCATCGAGAACCGCATTGGCGACATCGCTCACCTCAGCCCGAGTTGGACGATTTGCGGAGATCATGGAGTCCAACATTTGGGTTGCAACGATGACAGGCTTTCCAGCCTCACGACACATTTGGATGGCTCGCTTTTGCACCAGCGGGACCTGCTCCAAGGGCAATTCAACTCCGAGATCACCGCGAGCGACCATGACGCCATCAAAGGCCGAGATGATGTCTTCGAGATTCTCTACAGCTTGTGGTTTTTCCACTTTGGCGAGCACGGGAACACGAACGCCTACTTCATCCATTATGTGATGGACGTCGTGAATATCGGCGGATGATCTGACAAAAGACAAAGCAATGAGATCAGCACCAGTTTCCAGTCCCCAGCGTAAATCTTCTCGATCTTTGTCGGACAGTGCTGGAACGCTGACTGCGACACCAGGCAGATTAAATCCTTTGTTATTGGACACCAGCCCACCATCAATAACTCGTGTATGCACTCGAGGACCGACAACTTTGATCACTTGCAATTCGATTCGGCCATCGTCGACTAAGACGGTATCTCCGGGTGAAACATCTTGTGGTAAACCAGCAAAAGTTGTAGAGACCATGGTTTCATCTCCGGGACAATCCTCGGTGGTCACGATGAATTCATTTCCCGCAACCAACTCAACCGGTCCCTGCGCAAAGCGTCCCAATCGAATCTTGGGACCCTGAAGGTCCACTAATACTGCGACACTTCTTCCTGTGGAATCGGAGGCCTCTCGCACCCAGTTATAGGCCTGCAGGTGATCGCTGTAGTCACCGTGTGACAAGTTAAGGCGGGCTACATCCATTCCTGCTTGCACAAGTTCGGTGATTGCCGAGGCACTGTGAGTTGCCGGGCCCAATGTTGCAACGATTTTTGCCCTACGCATAAGCACAGCCTACTTGTAAACGATTACAGATAGGTAGCACTGGTCTAAACGGTGAGTGGACGGTCGGTGGCCCGAACCGGCGAAGGCAGGTTGGTCGATCCCATTAAGTACGAGTCGACGCCTGCGGCAGCCGCTCTCCCCTCGGCAATGGCCCACACAATTAACGACTGCCCACGACCTGCATCTCCTGCAACGAAGACCCCATCAACATTGGTGCTGAAATCACTATTTCTCGCAATGTTGCCGCGCGAGTCAATCTCCACACCCATTTGCTCTATATAGGCAGCAGGCTCGGCTCCGGTAAAGCCCAATGCCAAGAGGACAACATCGGCCGAAAGAATGTGTTCGCTGCCGGGAACAGGCACAAAGGAACCATTGGAGAATTCCACTTCAACGAGTTCCAGACCTGATACAGATGTACCATCAGCGCTCACAAACTTTTGAGTGGACACAGAGAACATTCGCTCTCCGCCCTCTTCATGGGCGCTGGAAACGCGATACACCATGGGATAAGTGGGCCACGGTTGCGTCGCTGGCCGCATTGAATCAGGCTGCGGCATGATTTCCAATTGAGTCACGGATGCTGCACCTTGACGATGTGCGGTGCCCAAACAATCTGCACCCGTGTCGCCACCACCGAGAATCACCACATTCTTTCCTGCGACATCTAGTGGCGATTGCGAGAAATCACCTTCTTGTACTCGATTTGCAAAGGGCAAAAACTCCATTTCTTGATAGATCCCTTCGAGCTCGCGCCCAGGAACGTTGAGATCTCGTGGAACAGTGGCACCTACAGCGATCACGATTGCGTCATAGCGACGACGTAAGTCTCCGCCAGTTATGTCCACTCCCACTTCAACCCCTGGACGGAACTTGACTCCCTCTGCTTCCATTTGGGCAAGGCGCTGATCAACGTGATGCTTTTCCATTTTGAATTCCGGAATTCCATATCGAAGGAGTCCACCGATTCGATCTGATCGTTCAAAGACTGCAACAGTATGGCCTGCTCGAGCCAGTTGTTGAGCCGCTGCTAATCCTGCCGGGCCAGAACCAATAACAGCCACTGTTCGGCCGGTTAAACGATCGGGCGGAGCTGGTGTGATCCATCCGGATTCCCACGCCTTATCTACTATCGATACTTCGACTTGCTTGATTGTCACAGGGTCTGCGTTGATACCCAGTACGCAGGCGGCTTCACATGGGGCAGGACATAGACGTCCGGTGAACTCTGGGAAATTGTTTGTTGCATGAAGGCGCTCAATTGCTTGACCCCAGTCACGATCGTAAATCAGATCATTCCATTCTGGAATCAAGTTTCCAAGCGGGCAACCGTTGTGACAAAAAGGAATTCCACAATCCATGCATCTGCCGGCCTGCTGCTCTACATCGCGTGCTTCAAAGTCTTCATAGACTTCACGCCAGTCGCGTATTCGAATGTCAACAGGGCGTCGCGTTGGCAACTGTCGTTCAGTATTCAAAAAACCCTTGGGGTCACCCATCACAGTCCTCCTACAAACTACTCATGATTGCGGCCATGGGATCCTCACCCGCGGCTAGAGCTCGTTCTTCAATTTCCAATATCCGCTTGTAATCCCGTGGAATGACTTTGGTGAATCGCAGCGCAGATGCATTCCAGTCCTTTAACAATTCAGCTCCACGCTCAGAATCTGTGTTCTCGACATGAGCGACAACCAACGAATGCAGTTTCTCACGATCCCGATCAGACAATTTGTCTAAATCGACCAACTCAGAATTAACCAGCGCTGGATCCAAGTCCAAAACGTAAGCAAGACCTCCCGACATACCAGCAGCGAAATTCCGACCGGTCGGTCCGAGAACGACTGCAATTCCTCCTGTCATGTACTCGCAGGCGTGGTCGCCGACACCCTCAACAACGGCATGGGCTCCAGAGTTTCTGACGCAGAATCTCTCGCCCACTCGACCGCGGATAAACATTTCTCCGCCCGTTGCTCCATAAGCAAGAACATTGCCTGCAATGGTGTGATCCTCTGCCACAAACGTAGCTTCTCTTTCAGGCCTGATCACTATTCTTCCGCCCGAGAGTCCTTTGCCCACGTAATCGTTGGCATCTCCTTCAAGGCGTAGTGTCAATCCTTTCGGAATGAATGCACCGAAACTCTGACCAGCCGAGCCTGACAAGGTGATATCGATCATTCCATCTGCGAACCCGCCGTGGCGAGTAATCTCACTTCCAAGCATGGTTCCCACAGTTCGATGCACATTGCGAATGGGCAGCGATATTCGCACAGGTTCACCTGCCAAGAAGGCGGGTTGACTCAATTCAATAAGTTGATTATCGAGTGCCTTGTCAAGGGAGTGGTCCTGGGACTTGGTGCATCTGCGATCAACCCCAACAGGAGCTTCGACAGAATGTAAAATTGGCGCCAAGTCCATTCCCGAGGCTTTCCAATGCTCTATTGCCTTTTCAGGATTCAGTGCCTCCACGTGACCCACTGCTTCAGCGATGCTGCGAAAACCGAGCTCTGCAAGTAATTCACGCACCTCTTGGGCAATGTATTCAAAGAAAGTTTCCACAAATTCAGGTTTGCCTGTGAACCTTTCACGCAAAACAGGATTCTGTGTGGCAACACCCACGGGACAGGTATCGAGGTGACAAACACGCATCATGATGCACCCCATCACAACGAGGGGTGCAGTAGCGAAACCGAACTCTTCCGCCCCCAAAAGAGCGGCGATCACTACATCGCGGCCTGTCTTGAGTTGTCCATCAGTTTGCACAACTACGCGATCTCGCAAACCATTGAGCATAAGGGTCTGCTGAGTCTCCGCTAATCCCAATTCCCATGGGGCACCGGCATGCTTCAGTGATGTGAGAGGTGAAGCGCCTGTCCCACCATCGTGCCCAGAGATCAAGACAACATCTGCATGAGCTTTAGCCACCCCTGCAGCGACTGTCCCCACGCCTACTTCCGCTACTAATTTGACGTGAATGCGGGCATCAGAATTTGCATTCTTCAAATCATGGATGAGCTGCGCAAGATCTTCAATTGAGTAAATATCGTGGTGTGGGGGTGGCGAAATCAGTGTCACTCCAGGCGTGGAATGTCGAGTCTTGGCAATCCACGGATACACCTTGTTTCCTGGGAGTTGACCACCTTCACCCGGCTTAGCGCCTTGTGCCATCTTGATCTGAATGTCGTCACTGTTGACCAAGTACTCACTGGTTACACCAAATCTTCCTGAAGCGACTTGCTTAATAGCAGATCGCTTTGAGTCACCCGATTCCATGGGCAGGAAACGAATCGGATCTTCGCCACCCTCACCCGTATTGGACTTAGCTCCAATACGGTTCATGGCGATGGCCAATGTT
>CAZVLV010000150.1:0-2192 GCA_964628015.1 uncultured Aquiluna sp.
GGCGCTGCTGTTTTGATGAGTTCAGCGTTGAACGGCCGCATATCCTCCATTGGGCGATACACGGTCGAGGCGCCCGGGGCTGAGTTGCGAACGAGTTTCTTTTTAACTCAGCGTGGTGGGGAATGGCGCATTAGTCAGCCCCCTCCGGGTCTCCTACTTTCGTCATTCGATGTGAATCGCGCATATCGAAGTTATTCCGTGTATTTCTTCAGTCCTAGCTTTGACACTCTCGTTCCAGACCCCCGACTTATCCCGGTCATTGGTCCCGCGTTGGCAACCAATCTCATACAACGCTTAATTCAAGGCCCCAATAATTGGTTGCAACCGGCAGTTCGTACTGGTTTCCCTGAGGGTGTAGGTCTCGCTGTAGAAGCCGTGACAATCGAGAATGGGGTTGCCAGGGTCAGTCTGGCTCAATCCGTTCAGTTGGCTAATGACAACGCACGAGTTGCGATGTCCCAACAAATTGTGTGGACGCTAAGGCAGCTTCCAGAAGTACAAAGCGTCGAGATCCTTTCTGGTGGAGCCCCGCTACTGGTACCGGGTGCGCCAAACCCGCAACCACGCGATTCGTGGCCTGAGGTAGATCCCAGCGGCCTACCGAGTGGTTCATTCGGTTTCGTGAGTACAACATCTGGTGTGCTTCGGTTAACCGCAGAAGGAAACTTTGCCGTCCCGGGTGCTCTCGGAAATCAAGATCTTGGCCTTTCGCAGATTGCCGTTTCCCAGGACAGTAGCCAATTGACGGTGATCGACACGGCTGGTCGGATGTCCCAATCGCGGGCCATTGTCGGATCGCCGCTCAACCCTCGCCCCGAGGGCGACGGGGCGCGTTCTATTGCCTATGACGGCGCGTCCAGCTTGTGGTTTGTGGATTCCATTGGTCGCATCTTCTCCATGGCAAATAATGGCGAGATATTCCCTATTGAACTGACGGGTCTTGCCGATGAGGAAAGAGTTCTAGGTGTATTCCCTTCACGCGATGGCACAAGGGCAATCGTGGTGATTGACAACGGAGTGAGCTCTACGCTCCTTATGGCGCGAGTCACTAGACCTTCGGCGGCCAATATCACCCGAATATCTTTGCAGGCCCCCATTCGCATTGAATCCAAGCTCACCGATGTCATTGATGTGGCTTGGTCGAGTTCCAACACCGTGGCGGTTATTGGAAGCGAGAGTGCTGGTGCTCTTCAAGGTTATGAAATAGATCTCAGCCGGGGCGATGTTATTCCACAGGGTTCACCAGAAGACCCAGTGAACATTGCTGCGGCGCCGGGGCTTCCCACGTTGATTGCATCTGCGGATGGCAAAGTGTATGAGAACTCAACAGGTCTGTGGATAGAACGAATCACCGCCGTGGCACCCTCCTATCCTGGCTAGCTCGCTCACGACCTCGCTCAGGAACTCGCTCAGGAACTCGCTCAGGAACTCGCTCACGAACGCTTTCGGGATCCGGCGATACTCGCGCACCCAATGACGTGTATCCCGCTGTGCATCAAAAGTTCGCACGCCTCCCGCAAGGTGGCGCCGGTTGTAGTGACATCGTCAATAACTATTGCTTGGTGACCGGATAGTCGAGTGGTCACCGATTCAGGCGAGAGTCGAAACGCATTGTGGGCTGCATGTGTGCGCTCAGCAATATTCAGGGCTTTTGACCTTCCAGAGTTTCGCTGATCGATGAGGGCTCCGATAGATCGGTACCCCTGTTTCACTAAGTGGTGCGCAATCCGCCCCAGCGGGTCAAAACCCCGTTGCTTCAGGGATGTGGAACGCGTTGGAACCGGAATGAGAAATGCATTCGATGAAGGAAAATCAGAATTCAGAAGAATCTGATCAATAGCGCCTGAGAGCAGGTCTGCAAGGAAGTGCGACAACTCAGGAATGTGATTGTCCTTATAGGTGAAAATCACGGTGCTCAAAGGGGGTATATAGGGGTGCGCAACCGCAAGAGGGACCCGAAGGTTCTCTGAAACATCGTTGAACATCAAGTCCCTTGTGATCATGGCCTGCCCCGTCATGCTCGCCCGGCAAGGTGTGCAGAGAAGGGTCGGGACTCCCTGGCAGCCAATGCAGCGCCTCCCAAGAACAAGGTCGGCAATATCGCTCAGAATTCGGCGCATATCCAAGATTCCCGCGGATCAATCGGGGTGGCTACCCCCTTAGAAAGCCTGTGGACGGCTGGGCAACTACCA
>CAZVLV010000150.1:2202-4585 GCA_964628015.1 uncultured Aquiluna sp.
GTTGCTGTCTTTATCCAATCGTTATTTCTGGAAGGTCTCAACGTGGGTGTTCTCGACAAAATCCTTCGTGCGGGTGAGGGAAAGACACTCCGCAAACTCGAGGGAATTGCTCGTACGGTCAATTCAATTGAACAGGATTTCATTGACCTCACCGATGAAGAACTTCGAGCGCTGACCGATGAATTCAAGCAACGCTACGCAGAAGGGGAATCCCTTGATGACCTGATGCCCGAAGCGTTCGCCACGGTACGTGAAGCAGCGAAGCGCACATTAGGCCAGCGCCATTACGACGTCCAGATTATGGGTGGAGCGGCCCTTCACTTGGGAAATATCGCCGAAATGCGCACCGGTGAAGGTAAAACTCTGGTGGCGACACTACCGGCGTACTTGAATGCCATTGCAGGAAAAGGCGTCCACGTGGTCACGGTCAACGACTACCTGGCAGAACGCGACTCTGAATGGATGGGTCGCGTACACCGCTTTTTAGGACTTAAGGTGGGCACGATTGTCAACAACATGTCGCCTGCGCAGCGGCGTGAGGCGTATGCAGCGGACATCACCTATGGCACCAACAATGAATTTGGATTTGATTATCTGCGCGATAACATGGCTTGGAGCGCGGAAGAGATGGTGCAGCGCGGACACTACTTCGCCATAGTTGACGAGGTTGACTCCATTTTGATCGATGAAGCCCGTACCCCACTCATCATTAGTGGTCCTGCTGATCAGGCGACTGATTGGTACGGGGAATTTGCGAGACTCGCTCGCAAATTGAATCGCGATGAACATTATGAAGTGGATGAGAAGAAAAAGACCGTCGGCGTCCTAGAAGCAGCTATTGATGTTGTCGAAGATGAGCTGGGCATCGACAATCTTTATGACACAGTCAACACTCCACTAGTGGGGTATCTCAACAATGCGATTCGTGCAAAAGAACTTTTCAAGAAAGATCGGGATTATGTAGTCATGGATGGCGATGTCGTCATCGTTGACGAACACACTGGCCGAATTCTCAAAGGGCGTCGCTACAACGAAGGTTTACACCAATCGATTGAAGCTAAAGAAGGCGTAGAAATTAAGGCAGAGAATCAAACTCTGGCGACAGTGACATTGCAGAACTTCTTCCGGCTCTACGAAAAGCTCGGCGGCATGACGGGTACGGCCATGACCGAGGCCGCTGAGTTCAATCAGATTTATAACCTTGGTGTGGTACCTATTCCGACCAATCGTGACATGGTGCGCATTGATAACGCTGACTTGATCTTCCGAACCCGCGATGCCAAATATGCCGCCGTCCTCGAGGACATCATTGAACGCCACGCAACGGGGCAGCCGATTTTGATTGGTACCACAAGCGTGGACAAGTCAGAGGAGCTCTCCGCTTTACTGAAGAAGAACGGCATTCCGCACGAAGTACTGAACGCCAAGCAGCACGAGCGTGAGGCGGCAATTGTTGCTATGGCCGGACGTAAGGGCGCTGTCACGGTGGCTACCAACATGGCGGGGCGCGGAACCGACATCATGTTGGGCGGTAACTCTGAGGCGTTAGCTGCCATGGATCTTGCTCGCAAGGGGATAGACCCTGTTGAAGATCCAGAAGCTTATGAGGCTGCGTGGAAAACTGCCATTGCCGCGGCTGAGGCTGCGGTGAAAAATGAACATGAAGAGGTTGTCGCATTAGGCGGCCTGTACGTACTGAGCACCGAGCGCCATGAATCCCGGCGTATTGATAACCAGTTCCGAGGTCGATCAGGTCGCCAGGGCGATCCGGGTGAATCCCAGTTTTACCTGTCACTTGAAGACGATCTCATGCGATTGTTCAAGTCTGACATGGTCGATGCCTTCCTGCGCCGCTTCAATGTGCCAGACGATGTTCCTATTGAAGCCAAGATGGTGTCTAATGCGATCCGCTCGGCACAGAGTCAAGTCGAAGCCCAAAATTTTGAGATCCGCAAAGACGTGCTCAAGTACGACGATGTCCTCAATCGCCAACGACTCGTTATTTATGATGAAAGGCGCCGAGTCCTGCAAGGTGAAGATATTGAGGAGCAGGTTCGCACCTTTATCCGCGATACCGTCAGTAGCTATGTCGACGCAGTAACGGCTGAGGGTTATCCCGAATCGTGGGACTTGGATCGAATGTGGGACGCCCTCCGACAGTTGTATCCGGTGACAATCACACTGGATGAAATTCTCGATGAATCGGGTGGCGATCTGGGTGGCCTGAGTGCCGATCTCTTGAAAGCTGAACTGGTCGATGATGCGGAGAATGCCTACGACCTTCGTGAGCAAGAGTTGGGTGAAGAAGTAACTCGCGAGCTGGAGCGCCGAGTTATCCTGTCCGTGCTCGACCGTAAGTGGCGCGAGCACCTTTATGAAATGG
>CAZVLV010000151.1:0-4518 GCA_964628015.1 uncultured Aquiluna sp.
GGTCTCACTCGCGAGAAGTGTGAGTGAGATATCTGGGTAACGAGTGAACCCACGATCGGCACTCACCAGCGGGTATTTCAATACCCATGATGTTGCCGCGATCAGTGCATCGGGAATATCTGCACTGGTGAGTGTCATTAACTTGATGTAATGAAGTACCACACTGATACTTTCCTGAGGTTGAGTCACGAGAACCACACTCGGGTGGGAAATGAAGTCCTCCACGGCTTGCGCAGCAGCTGTTACATCAGAATCGGATTTCCAAATTTTTGGATTCGAGCAAATACGCACAACTGAAGCGCAGATCTCGGGGGTTACCGCAACACGATCACCCGCATGTATTTCATCTCGCCAGAATCGTGTTGCAGGTACATGCCAATGAGAGTCCTTGCGCAATAACCCCACCACCACGTTGACGTCTAGCAGGTAAATCAACGAACCTCGTTCTCGAGGATCGCTCGAATCGCCTTGTTGTCTCTGAGATCAATCCCAGACTGTTCGCCCCCGCTGCCGTAGGACCGCGGCAGGCTCGGCGGCAACGTGGAAGCTCGAGCACCTGCAATGAGGTCCCGAAGGGCCTGTTCGACCAAAGAAGTCACGGTGGTTCCTGCAAGGGCCGCCATGGATTTCACTTCCCGGTACACATCATCGCTGATTTCCAAGGTAGTGCGCATAAAAGCAGATTAGCAGATTTCTGCATACGGAATAAGGTTCAATCTGGTGAGCACGGTAGGCCGAGCAGCCAAGCGATGTAATCGGCTGGAGCCCCACCTGCATGTGCGGAATCCGCAATTAACTGCACGTACTCGCGAGTGGGTAGCCCACCTTCATAGGCATCGAGGACGTAAAGCCAAGCCAACTGGGAGCCATGCATGGAGTCCACCCGCACCCTGATCTTGCGCCAGAGCCCCAGAGCCACCCCTTCCCATTCATCGAGGGAGCGTTCATCAGACTCGGTCACTTCATACAGCATGACGAACACTTCGCCGAGGTGGTCTTCCACCACGGTGGCCAGTGGTCCACTCCAACTGAGGTCGGTGGCGGCAAAAGTCAGGCGCCATCCGCGCAACCACCCTGATCCCGCTGGTGGGGATGCGGGTGCCCGCAGCGCCATGCGACTGGGGTCGAGGTTTCCCGCATATGCGGCATAGAGCGCCATTGGGTCAGGTTAGAGCGAAATGACCAGATAGGGAAGGATGCACTTGTGGCTGTACACGCAGGATCCCTGCACGCCGGTTCGGTTGTGATCATTGGTTCAGGCCCCGGCGGCTACGAAGCTGCCCTTGTTGCACGGCAACTAGGTGCGACCGTGACATTGATTGATCGCGATGGAATTGGTGGCAGCGCCGTTCTCACCGATTGTGTCCCGAGCAAAGCGTTAATCGCCACATCTAATGCCATGTTGGCAGTTGCCGACTCCGGGGATCTGGGTGTCTTGATCAACGGTTTACCACCGGTCTCCGCTGAACTCAGCGTGAACCTGGCGACGGTGAATGCCCGCGTGAAGGCACTTGCCAACGCTCAAAGCACCGATATCGCCGCTGCCCTGGAGCGTGAGGGGGTGCAGATTATTCAAGGTGCGGGTTCATTCATTGATGCGCACACAATCGGTGTTACCCATGACGGTGGTAAGAAAGAACTCATTCATGCAGATGTGGTTCTCATTGCGACAGGTGCACGTCCGCGAATACTGGACACTGCGATCCCTGATGGTCGCAGAATATTGACGTGGGACCAGGTGTACGGCCTGGAAGAACTCCCTGAGAAGTTAATTGTTGTGGGTTCGGGTGTCACGGGTGCCGAGTTTGCTTCGGCCTATCAGGGTCTTGGCAGTGAAGTGGTGTTGGTGTCATCGCGCGATCGCGTTCTTCCTAGTGAAGATGAAGACGCCGCGCGGGTCATTGAGTCAGTATTTGAACGCCGTGGCGTGCACGTCATGTCGGAGGCACGTGCAGTGGGCGTCACCGCTTCTGACAGTGGAGTAGAGGTGGAACTCCAAGACGGTCGGATCGTTCAGGGCACTCACGTACTCCTTGCACTGGGTTCTATTCCCAATACAGATGAACTCAATCTTGGCGCCGTAGGTGTGCGCACCGATGAACGCGGATTCATTGAGGTGGACAGGGTGTCCCGCACCAGTTGCCGAAATATCTATGCCGCAGGTGACTGCACCGGTGTGTTGATGCTGGCATCTGTTGCCGCCATGCAGGGCCGGATTGCCATGTGGCATGCCCTTGGCGATGCCGTCACACCCATTCAATTGGATTCCGTGTCCAGCACTGTGTTCACCGAACCTGAGATCGCAACAGTTGGCGTGAGCCAAAAGGATTTAGATTCCGGTGAGTTTCGTGGCGAGGTGGTTCTGTTGCCACTGGCCACCAATGCTCGCGCGAAAATGCAGGAGCAATCAGACGGGTTCATTAAAATTCTGTGCCGCAAATCCTCACGCATTGTGGCCGGTGCCGTGGTGGTCTCCCCTAGCGCCAGTGAGTTAATTCACCCGCTCACCCTGGCTATTCAGGAACGGCTCACCGTCGATGAATTGGCATCTACGTTCACCGTGTTCCCCAGCCTCTCGGGGTCCATTGCGGAGGCGGCCCGCCGACTTCACCGTGGCCACGACTAAGTGGAATGCAAAGCACTAGGTTTTACCGGTGAACTTAATTGATACGAGCGTGAACCCCGAGACCGATGCCCTCAATGCCAAGGCCAAGGAATCCGCGGCCACTATTGCGCAACTCTCAGGTGTCTCCCATCACGATGTTGCCATTGTTCTCGGTTCAGGCTGGGTCCCCGCTGCTGACTTAATCGGCACAACAATCGCAGAGTTCAACTCCACCGATGTTCCCCATTTCTCAGCTCCAGGTGTTGCCGGTCACGCGGGAAAGATTCGCAGTGTGGATGCCGATGGCACCAAGGTCCTGGTCTTTCTCGGCCGCACACATCTGTATGAAGGCAAAGGTGTCGATGCAGTAACGCACGCGGTGCGCACAGCGGCGGCTGCGGGTTGTTCCACCATGGTGCTCACTAACGGGTGTGGTGGCCTCGATCCGCGGTGGTCACCCGGAACACCTGTGCTCATTGGTGATCACATTAACTTCACCGGGAAGTCTCCACTGCACGGTGCACACTTTGTTGACCTCACCGATCTCTATTCACCCACCCTGCGCCGCATGTGTCAGGAGATTGAACCGTCACTCGACCAGGGTGTGTACGTGCAGTTCCCAGGCCCCATGTACGAAACCCCTGCGGAGATCACCATGGTGCGAAATATGGGTGGCACATTGGTTGGCATGAGCACAGGTCTCGAAGCGATCGTGGCTCGGTCCCTGGGCATGCAGATCCTTGGTATATCCCTGGTGACTAATGCAGCAGCCGGCATGAGCGGCGAACCGCTCAATCATGAAGAAGTTCTTCAGGCGGGCAAAGACGCTGCGACAAAAATGGGCGAACTACTCGGCAAAGTGATTCGAAAGATCTAGTCGTGAACATCATCAGTACTGCAAAGGACTGGTTGGCAGGCGATCCCCACGAGGAAACCCAGCACCAGCTGCGGTTACTGATTGAGCAGGCAGGCAAAGCCGATCCAATTGCCCTGCAGGAATTGCACGACTCCTTCAATGGTTTATTGGAGTTCGGCACCGCTGGGCTGCGCGGAAAGATTGGCCCAGGCCCCAATCGCATGAATGTTGTGGTGGTTGCCCGTGCTGCTGCGGGCCTTGCGGAATATTTACTGAAAGAAAAACCCAATGCGGATCTCAGTGTGGTTATTGGTTTCGATGCCCGCCACAACTCAGAGTTGTTTGCGCAGGTGAGTGCGCAAACACTCAGTGGTTACGGGATCACTGCCAAAATATTTGATCGCACCGTGCCCACACCCATTCTCGCTTTTGCGATTCGACACCTGCACGCCAGTGCGGGTGTCATGGTCACCGCAAGTCACAATCCACCACAGGACAATGGCTACAAGGTGTACCTGGCATCCGGTTCACAGATCATTCCCCCGGCAGATGCCGAGATCAGTGCGTGCATTGAGCAGGTGACTCTGCGCGGAAAGGTTGCTGACCTTCCGCACGGCAGCGACTGGGAGATCATTCCGCAGGAGGTCATCACTGCCTATCAAAATCGCACCGCCAGTCTTGTCACACCGAAGAACATTGAGCCCAATGACCTGACCGTGGTGTACACCGCCATGCACGGTGTTGGTGGTGAGATTTTCACCACCACGGCGACCAAAGCCGGATTCGCGCCGCCCATTCCTGTGGCTAAGCAGTTTCACCCCGATCCCGCTTTCCCCACCGTGACGTTTCCTAATCCGGAAGAACCCGGTGCCATTGACCTGGCCCTCGCCGCGGCAATCGAGCACCACGCTGACATTGTGATTGCCAATGACCCTGACGCGGATCGCTGCGCGGTTGCTATTCCCCTCGATGTAGAAAAAACATCATGGCGCATGTTGCATGGTGACGAAGTTGGTTCACTTCTCGCTGTGCATATTGCCCGCAAACGTCAAGCCCA
>CAZVLV010000152.1:0-4518 GCA_964628015.1 uncultured Aquiluna sp.
AGATAGCAATAAAGGTTGGATGTCCGTTCCCTGTTTCACGCCACACGGGAGCACCCTCATCTCCATATTCAATGTCTCCCGAAAAGCCATCTGGATGTAGTTCACGAACAGCTGCCCTGACGCACTGCTTTCCCGCATGGGACAGGGTTTCGGCGGAGGCTTGTTCACAGCCAATACCCAGGAGCACCATGTCCCCCGCTCGTCTCCATACCGCTGGCTCATTCATTGGCTGATTCACCGGCTCACTCACCGGGTCATTGTGGTGCACGGACCAACCCCAATGCGCTGACATGAACAAATTCGCTGCATGACATAGTTGGATACCAATTTCAGAGGTCTCATGTATGAGTTCATGAGCCGAACAAGATTTCAGGAGTTTCGGTGGGCGGGACGGTAGAACAGGAACAAGAGTTCACCGACGATGCCTATCAACTTCTCCATACATTGCAGGCTTACCTGAGTCAGAGACTCGAATCCATCCAGTCCGCTCCTTCCACCGGGACAGGGCAGGATGACCTCGAACGTGAGGCGCACGCTGATAATCTCCTTTCACAAATACGCTCGGCAGAAGCTGCAGAGAACCGCCTGTATTTCGGGCGCATTGATGGAGATGACCAGTCGGTGCATCGGATTGGCAGAATTGGACTGCGCACTCCAGATGGCGAAATGGCACTTATTGACTGGCGGGCACCCAACGCTGCACCGTTTTATCAAGCAACTACTGCGGAACGCATGAATACGGCTCTGAGGCGCAGAATTTCAACCAAGGTGGTCAATCACAGGAACACCGTGACACATGTTGATGATGAATGGTTGACAGAGCCTGGCGAAGGCAGCTATCAAGCGGCACAAGATTCAGTCGCTGCCCCACGCGACGGCCGGATGGCAGATATTTTGGCCACAATCGCAGCTGACCAAGATGCAATCATTCGAAGCCCACTCAACCAAGTCACGGTTGTTCAAGGTGGACCAGGTACAGGCAAGACTGTTGTTGCATTACACAGAGCAGCATGGCTGCTCTATACATATCGTGATCGCCTTGCCAAAGATGCAATCCTTATTATTGGACCAAGTGCCGCGTTCTTGAGGTACATCGACCAAGTGCTCCCAAGCCTTGGTGAAACAGATATCGTCCTGTTCACTCCCGGCCAATTGTTTCCAGGCGTGAATGCAACCGTTGAGGACAGCACTGCCGTAGCAGCGATCAAGGGGAAAGTCGCAATGGCCCAGGTGATTGAGCGAGCAGTGAGCAACTGGACCAAGATTCCCGATCACGATGTTGAAATTGAAACGGAATCAGGAATTCGCCTGAGGATCTCACGAACACAGATCCGAGAAGCGCTTAAATCCACGCACAAACGTTCCTCCTACCACTCCAATAGAGAAGTCTTTCTCAAAAAGGTCCTCGATCACCTTGCTCGAAACTTGGCGCATGATCGTGGGGATGAGCATCCAGATCAGGAAACTCGCGCCGACCTTATTGCCGATTTCATTGACGACCGTCATGTGCGTCGAGTTCTCAACTTAATGTGGATGCCGACAACTGCAGAAAAGGTCGTAAAAAAGCTTTACACGAATCCACAATTTCTTCAATTGTGCGCTCAAGGAATTCTTTCTGCTCAGGAAATACAGCTTTTGCAACACAGCAAAGACACTTCTGAGCAGAAATGGATTTGGACCGTTGACGATGTTCCCCTTTTGGATGAATGTGCCGATCGCCTGGGTGAATGGATTCGCCCTAAAGCACGCATACATGAAAGTAGTGAGTATCGAGAACTGAATGTGGGCGACATGCATCGTGGGATGACCGACACGGGGGGAACTTCATCCACAGTTGCCGAGCGCGCCTACCTTGATCGAGAATGGGTTTACGGCCATATCGTTGTGGATGAAGCACAAGAGTTGAGTCAAATGGCTTGGAGAGCAGTGTCACGCAGGGCGGTACGAAAGTCTCTCACCATTGTGGGCGATCTCCAGCAGAGTTCACATCCAGCGGGAGCGAGAAGTTGGGAAGAAGCACTTGAATGGGCCGCTGAAAAAGTAGTCATCAACACCTTGACGGTCACGTATCGAATCACGAGCGAAACCGTGGAAACTGCGGTCTCTCAACTAATTGCAGCAGGTGGAAGTGCGCCACACCTAGTATCAATTCGACATGGCGAACCAACTATTCTTGTGGATCTCCCCACTCCCGAATGGGTCACGTTTATCCGTAAGCAAGTATCACAGCTTGATGGACGCGCCTGCGTGATCCTGCCGGACGACAATTTCGCGAACTTCGCTGAACTATTCAGAGAGTCCTCCAGCGTCGATTTTGGTTTTGGAGATTTGGCACTGGATTCAAAGATTGCTGTCTTGAGTGCTAAGGAAACAAAAGGACTCGAGTTTGATTTTGTATTTGTCTGCCATCCCGCACGCATTCGCGATCAAGGAATACGTGGATCCGACATTTTCGTTGCATGCACTCGTGCAACTCATCGCCTTTATCTCATTTCACCAGTTGGCTAGAGTTCGACTTTTGATATTCAGTTGACTTTTTCCATACTTCTCACGACTCTCATTAACTGAGAGAATGACAATCCTTTGGATTGAATGACTAGGTCTGTTCCACGAACTCCTCCAACTGAATTCGTGCTCATTAGTTTCATGATCGCGTGTCCTCCGAAGCGCTTCACATCACGCTGTGAACATTTTTTCCGTTGAACAACACCTGTTTCCCGCGAGGAAATGTCACAATTAGCGAATAACTTTGCCTCGGCCTTTACAGGTCTTCCATTCTCCATTCGCATGAAGTCAAACGTCCCTATCGGCCTGCTTATTGGGTCAAGCTGAGGTACGGCCGCCCACGCTGTTCCCGACCATTTTTGGTCCACAGTAAAGCCCTGTGTGAATCCTCCATAGGCAGCATTAACGCTCGTCATACGGTAGCTGTAGTCACGAGGTGACGCGCCCGTTCTTCCGAATGCCAAAACCTGAATTTTGTCATTTAACTTCAGTCTCGCGGTAAACCGTGGTTCAAAAAGATTTCCTCGAAGACCTAATTCAGCCGATGCTCCATCCCAGGTTCGAAAAGAACTATTGACTGCCTGGGACCCATGTGCACCAACAGTAGGAAGAAGCAATAAAAATGCAATTGCAGCGATCGGAACAAATTTATGAAACTTCACTGCACTAATTCCCCTTAGCCTGCTTCCCCTTAGTCTGGCTCAGCGTACGCTCACACTATAAGTGAATTATGCGAAGGAGCATGTCGTGACCGAGAATCGAGATTCCAAGAAACTTGATAAACGCTGGCCCCGAAAAATTTATGGTCAGGGATCAGAGCCAGATCCGAGATTCACATTAGCCAATGAACGAACTTTCCTCGCGTGGATTCGGACCAGCCTGGCATTCGTTGCCGGCGGAATTGCATTACACGCGCTTACATTCGAGATTGAACCGCAAGTTCGTCAGTGGCTCTCAGTTCTTGCACTTGCAATTGGAGCCCTTATTGCTCTGTGGGCGTGGATCTCATGGACTCGAGTTGAACGATCCATGCGTCAAAACTCACCTCTTCCAAACTCCCCCGCACTCATCATCCTGTCTGGCTCGGTATTGGCCGTGGCTGTTATTGCAGCGATTGCATTCCTCTAGATATGAATGACACCGATATTCCTTTAGACGAAGGAATGCCTCAAGAGCGGACGTTGTTATCGTGGCGCCGAACCGCCATGACCCTTGCTATCGCTGGTTTTGCCTTAGCCAGGCTTGCCATGGAGGCCTCCGCCATTCTGGCCGGAGTACTAGCAGTGATTGCATTCACTTTGCTCATGGTCATTGTGATGGGATCACTTAAGAGGTATCGAGCTCACGATCCCATTCACACGGGTGGGAAAACTACTGCAATGCTCTCTATATCCACAGTCCTTTTGGCGGTTGTTGAGATTTTAATTGTGCTGATGAAGTAGTGGTTGAGCCAGACGCTATTCGTCTGACGGCACCAATGGAATCCAGTCGTACACGACCTCTGTACCCAATATTGCATCTTGGATCGAGTAGTTATGGCGACTGATAATTGCCCATGCAAGTCCGATGGGGAAAAGTACTGACAGTAGTGCCCGACTCGCTGACCTTCCCAGGTGCAGACTGTGACCTGATCGAGCCTGTACCCGTAAACCCATCAAGATATTTCCCAAGGTTTTTCCACCTGTGGCCCACGTCCATGTCCAGTAAGCCCACATGAGGAAGTAGCCAACAAGCAGCAGTGGAACGCCAATTAATTCTGGGAGGTCATAAAAAACACTCAAAACATAACGCAACGCTAACCAAATTCCGTAGGCCCCAATGAGCAGTATCGCGATTAAGGCCATGTCGATGAGAACAGAAATAAAACGCGATGTAAACCCTGCCGGCTTACCCTGCAGTGGGCGAGCTCGACTGGGGATTGCATTGAATTTTATAACTTCTCCGCTTTGATAGTTCTCACTGAATTGCTTGAAACTTGTCATGTGGAGTCTCCCTGCGTGGCCTGTGCCGACT
>CAZVLV010000153.1:0-4498 GCA_964628015.1 uncultured Aquiluna sp.
GACCGCCGCAATAAGTGTGGACACAAGGCGATAAGGAGCGGTATCCGTTACTGGATCGCCATCGATAGCAAAAAGGGTCATCACCAATAGGGTGATGCCCGTAACGGCAATCGGATAGTTTGCATTGAAGAACGCGAGAGCGATCAAAGTTCCAATAAAAACGAAAATAGGGAGTGTCGCCTGCCCCACCTGGAGCACATCAAGGAGAAAGAGTGACACGCCAAGACCAATCAGCGTGCCAATTGTTCTTTCGATGACTCGTGTGGTCGTTCCATTCCTGTCGGGTCGAGTCATCCAGACCACGATCATGGGAATCCAGTATTTGTGTGGCCACCCAAGGCTTTGAGCCAGGGCAGTTGCAACTCCTATTGCTATTGCAAGGCGTACGGCATGATGGGTGAACATGTCTGTGCGCGATGCATGGTCTCTAAGCCGCTTCATGATCGAAGTGTGTGAGTCAATCTCACCACGTGATCCCATTCTTCTGTGGTCGCTGATGAGGAGCACGGCACCACCAATAACAAGTTGTAACAGACCACCAAGCGCAAGCTGGGTTGTAGAGACGAGAGCAGTTCTCTCTGTTTCGGGCGCTCCAGCAAATGCCAAAAGTATGACAAGTGAGATAACCCCGATGAGGCTTCCTCGTGCTCCAAGTGCCCCAGCGAAACCGGCGACCAACGCAGCCAGAATGACAATTGGAATTTGAGCCACACCGAAGTTTGAGATTGATGCACCAATGAATGTTGCGATACTCAGCCAAAGAATTCCCCACGCCATTGACTTGATTCGCTCTATCGGTATGCCACCAAAATTAGTGATACCGACGAAAGACACACCAATTGCCAGGGGAAATACTGCAGATGAATTTCCAGTCGCCACACATGCATACACGGTGAGCGCTGTAATGATTGCTGTAACAAGGGGATTCAGCCAAATAATGCGATCCCGTTGGATCACAGTAGGTCCGAGTAGAACGTGGCGTAGATGGCTACTTATCACGGCACTACCCAATCTCTTGAAGTAATCCACAGTGTTTGAGTATTGCAAATAAGGTCTTTATCCATTGATTTTCAGTCACTTGGAGTTTGGGGTTGAGCGCTGGGTAGTGTGGGAACTTGCCAACCAAGTGCAACAGCTCCCAGTCGGATCACGAGCGTGACGCTCACACCGACTAAGAATGGAACCCACTCCCCAAAACTTTGGGTGAGAAGAAACGCCACTGAACCCACAACGGCTGCCAGGGCATACACCTCACCATCGAAAATGGAGATCCGCTTTCCAGCGAGAACATCGCGAATGATTCCGCCGCCAATTCCGCTGATCACACCCAAGACAACCGCGGGTCCCGGGGGGAAACCTGCATCGCGAGCAATGTCAGTCCCCACAATCGTGAAGGCGGCAAGCCCGATGGCATCGGTAAAAATGAAGACGCGACCCATCCAGGCGGTGTGACGTTCCCACGGAAAAACTCGAGCTGCAACCCAGACCACGATCACCGTGATTGCTATCAACGTGATGGTGGGCCAAAAATCAATCAGCCAGCCGGGGGTTTGCACCATAAGAAGGTCGCGCACAGTTCCGCCACCAATTGCTGTGACGGCTGCTAATGTAGAAACACCCAGCCAATCCATGCCGGCTCGTGCACCAGCAACTGCACCAGACGCTGCGAAGGCGATGATTCCCACCACGGTCATGACCAGTAGCGGTAGAGGTAGTTCAAGCACCCGAGTAGCCTCTCAGGTTCTGATCATGAGCGCACTGCGACTCTAGGAAATCACCTCGAGGTTATTTCTGGTGTACTTCTTTCTTTAGCGCCGTTTCTTCAGAACCCCAATTTGATAAGAAGCGAGAATGCTCTCTGGTGCGGATTGACCTGAGTGCATGCCGTTAAACATTGCGGTGCCGTTTTTGCCGCACAGCCCAATTATTCGTGAAGCACCGCCGGGGTGTTGGTTAATCCACTTGGTGACGTTGTACACCTTGTTGTTGACAACCGTCCAGCAGGAACTGCTCTTGTTGTTCTTCTTCACCTGAGCGAAGGTTATTTGCTTGGTGGTGTTGGGGGCGGCCTGGATTGCCGCAGCTCCAAAGAATGAAGTTCCGCCAATGACTGCGGCGGCGCCGATGCTGATAAGTGTCTTCTTCATGAATGTGGAATCCCTTCAGTCGTCGGAGGATACCAATCTAACCTGCATGCGGTTAATTGTTCTCAGGCGGCGTCTTCGCAGACTCCGCTGCCACGCGTCCACGGTGAGGAACTGAACGGGAACCCACAAGATCACCCAGGAAGTGACAGCAAGACCTTCAGAAATCGAATCGGTGACGTAGTAATCGTCTGCATTTGTCAGGTTCTTGATCGTGATAGCAACCATCTGGATCGCGAAAAAAACCGCAAGGGAAACGACGAGGAGGCGTCGAACGACGGGGCCTCGTGATTGAAAGGACTCTTGGTCGAGTTTGTTCTCCACCTGCAGGTATCTGTGGGCTGCCTCATTGAGTTGTGTTTCGGTGGTGGGATGTATGAGTTCGTCAGGGAGTTCCACAATCAGCTCTACCGGTTGGTTCTTGGGAAGCGTCTTGATCAAGAGTTCCTCGCGCACGGTGTCTAGGGCGGGTTGTGCGGTGTACTCGGTGTAACGAGGATCTGTGGGGGAAATGTCATCAGCCTTAAATAACTGACCAGGGTGATCCAATCGAACCCGCAGTTGGTACGGCTCCATTGTTTACCTTAGTTGCCTAGCGCAAGGCCGGCATCGAGGTCACGTTTGTCATAGGTGCGAAACGCAATGTGAGTCTCGGTTTCGGTAACTCCGGGAACTTTTCCGATCGAATCTGCAACGACTTCGGCAACTTGATCAGGAGTATTCACTTCAATGATTGCAACAAGATCAATCTTTCCTGTGACCGAATACACCGAACGAACGCCCCTAATCTGAGCAATGGAATCACCCGCGGTGGATATCTGGTTGGGGTCAGTATTGATAAAGCAGAGTGCAGTAATCATGAAGTACCTCGATTCTGTCGAAGGAGATCCCTAATCTCGGTGAGTAGTTCGGTTTCGGTGACCACCGGATCAACGACCTTGGGTTGGCGCTCCCGCCATTTATTCAAGGGCAAAACGAACACAAAGTAAATAACGGCCATGGTGACAAAGAATGTAATGAATGCATTCACGATCAACGAGAAATCAAATACTTGACCATTAATGGTGATGGAGCCTGCATCTACCCCGCTGCCCGTTACCAGTCCTAGGGTTGGGGTAATCAGTGCTCCGGTAACACCTGTCACGAGCGCGGTAAAGGCAGCACCTGCAACGAAACCCACGGCAACATCAATGACATTGCCACGCGTGATGAACTCTTTAAAGCCCTTGATCATTCTCTGAGTTTATAGGTGAAAAATGTAAGGGTGGGCAATCAATCCTTCTTTGGGCCGTTGTCCTTGATGGCAATTTCGGGCTCGTCATAATCGGCGAGGGGCACTTTGGCGGGGCGCCGAATAATCCAGGTGAAAAACGCCACCACTGCAAGGATCGCCCCGATTACTTCAATGGCGTTCAGGGTTCCCTGCTGAGCAAAGTCAAGGACGGGTCCACCAATTTGTTGACTGAGAATGAACACAGCCATGAGCAGAACAAACCAACCAAATCCCTTACGAAGCAGATCGGGGTGAATCTTGCCCACGAGACGGCTGCCGATGAGTGCGCCCAGAACTGCGCCGGCGGTGACAATAAGAGTGAGAGTCCAGTTGATTTCCGTTTCAGGGTTAAGCGCGATAAATGACCCTCCACCGAAAGTGAGTGCATATCCAGCGAAACCTGCGAATGACTTCATGGCCACAACAAGAAGTGACGTGGCAACAGCAATCGGCATGGGAAGTCCACCGAGCAGTGCGAGTGCGGGAACAACGAGGAACCCACCCCCCGCACCAACAAGACCGGTAACAAACCCGACAATCGCGCCGTCAAGAATGATGCGAAACAGCGGAAGTCCTTTGTGGGCATGACTTGACTTCACTGTCCGCCGACCGCGAATCATGGCAACGGCCGTGACACCCATCATGATGGAGAACGCTCCAAGGAGAACTGCGCCAGGTAGGTGACTACCAATCTGTCCACCAATAAACGCACCGACCATTCCGGCGGCACCAAAAATTAGACCTGTGCGCCACTGGACACGACCAGCGCGTGCGTGACTGATTAATCCGAACAAGCTTGTGACTGCGACAACAAAAAGGCTCGCAGTGATTGCCTGTTTTGCATCAAAGTCCAAGACGTACACCAGTAGTGGTGTGGTGAGAATGGAACCGCCACCACCGAGTAGACCCACTGCTGCACCAATGAAGATCGAGAGAAATGCGGCAAGAATGATCATGGTGTTCCTAGGAGGGTTGAGTGGTTGTTGCGGCGGACGGTATGTACAGACCACGTGATGTGGATGGAGCGCTCTGGTATGCAAAGTCAACTTCGAGAGTGAAACGGTCGCCACGGATAAATGTT
>CAZVLV010000154.1:0-4456 GCA_964628015.1 uncultured Aquiluna sp.
GTTCAACTACCAAACGGGGTAAAAAATTTGGCATTGACATATGACACACTGTTGAGTTCTCAAGGTACGGGCGCGCACCATCAAAATCCCTTTAGGGACGTTTTTGGGGCAACATTCCAAACTTACAGACTTTCGGCTCTGAAGTCAAATCCGCATCGCGGGGAACTTCTGAATCTCAGTTCTTAAGATTAGATCCACCAGACCGGCCTTAAACGTCCGTTCCTCATGCGTGGAAGTAAAACTATACGGCATGACACCTCAATGGGTCAAATCGGGGTCAAGCCATATTGCGCATCACACCATCAACTTTTCCGCATGCGGAAAAACCGTTGGTAATTATGAGCATTTGCTACTTAGGTCGGCGAGTTGCCGAATGGCGAGGCTTCTTGCCACCAGGCCGTGCTGCTCCACCGGAACCAGAACTACCCGCAGCACTTCGCGACCCCGGCTTTCCACCAGCTCTGGCACCTGCCTTTGCGCCCGGATGTGAACTTCCAGGCCGTGCGCTTGAACGCGCACCAGGTTTGGATCCCCCCGATCGGGTCCCAGAACCGCCTTCGGACTTTGCTCGGCGCGGTGAATCACTCCCGGATTTATCCTGTGACCCGCCGAAAGATTGTTTCTTGCGACCCTTATTTCGACCTGCTGCCCCTGAACCACCCTCTCCTGCATGCCCACCAGGCCGTGGGGATCGACGGTTCTTCTTGGGTGCGTGCTCTGACACCGGAAACCATGGGACACCCGATGGACTCTGGGCACCGGTGATTCTGTCTACCTCAGAATTGTTGGCGTCCAGGTGGGCGAAGGATGCCTCAACTCCTGCTCGTTTAATGAGTGCTTTCATTTCCCGCTGCTGATTCATGCGAGCAATCGTCACCACCGTGCCTGACTCCCCCGCCCTTGCGGTGCGACCAGCGCGATGTAAATAATCCTTCGGATCGGTGGGAGCATCCGCGTGAACGACCAAACTGACATCGTCCACATGTATTCCGCGAGCGGCAACATTCGTGGCAACGAGAACCGGAGTGGTTCCTTTCTTAAAGGCATCCAATGCTCTCGTCCTTGCACCTTGAGCTTTTCCACCATGCAGTGTTCCTGCAGCAACACCTTGAGCATGCAGCTTTTCCGCCAGTCGATCCGCTCCTCGTTGTGTGCGCACAAACATGATCGTGCGTCCATCGCGTGCACCAATGCGTGCAAGCATCTGATCACGTTCTTCTTGTTTCACAACGAAAATGTGATGCTCCATTGCACCGTGTGCTGTTTCCCCTGATTCCACGGAGTGCTCAATGGGATCTCTCAAATACTTTTTGACGAGAGTGTCAACATCGCGATCAAGGGTGGCACTGAACAGAAGTCGTTGTCCACTCGGATTCGTTGTGTCCAGAATCTCTTTCATGTCAGGCATGAATCCCATGTCACTCATGAGATCAGCTTCATCAAGAACAGTTATTTCGACATCGCCTAGGTTGACTGCACCTCTGTGCATTAGATCAATGAGTCGCCCTGGTGTGGCCACAACAATGGGCACGGCATGGTCAAGTGCCTGCAATTGTTTACCAAAGGGCATACCACCCGCGATCAACACCGAAGACAAACCAACCTTGCGCGCCAATGGCGAAATGGTGGCATTGATTTGCATGGCCAGTTCACGTGTTGGCGACAACACCACTGCAAGTGGACGACCTCTTTTTGCCTTGCGGTTATCAAGGCGAGTTAACAAGGCCAAAGAAAAAGCCAATGTTTTCCCTGATCCGGTACGACCACGCCCGAGGACATCACGACCCGCGATGGCATCAGGCAGGGTGGCTACTTGGATGGGGAATGGCTCTGAAAATCCAGAGTGTGAAAGGGCGCTAGCTAATGGTTTGCACACGCCAAGGTCAAGAAAAGAAGTCATAACTACCAATCAGATGCATCGAGACCAGCACCTGCAGCTGTTATGGCTGGGATGGGACTCATGTGGATAGATCCAAGATTATTCAGGGAACTATTTGACGACCACGCCAGCAAATGCCTTGCGACCGCGCCTTAATACTAACCATGAGCCATACAGTAGATCGCCTGCAGGGACTTGATAGTCCTCCTGCTCAACTCGGACATTGTTTACGTAGGCACCGCCCTCGGCGATGGTTCGACGTGCTGCCTTTTTACTTGGTGCCAATCCAGCGCGAACCAAAAGTTCATCAAGCGGAGGTAAAAGACCATCAATTACTTCGTCGGAGGCAACTTCTCCGAGGGATGCTTCAGTGAGAGCAGCAGCAACCGTGGCTTCTGGAAGTTCTGCCAACTCGCCGCTACCGAAGAGCGCTCGGCTGGCTGCCTCGGCAGCTTGGCATTCAGCCTCTCCATGAACGAGTTGAGTGAGCTCTTCTGCCAGTGCTCGTTGCGCAGCTCTCTCTTGGGGCTTCTCGACAGATTGCGCCTCAAGTTCTTCAATCTCCGACTGCGATTTAAAGCTAAACATGCGTAAAAGAGATGAAATATCTCTGTCATCAGCATTCAGCCAGAACTGATAGAAGGCATACGGGCTTGTTAATTCCGGATCAAGCCACACCGTTCCGGATTCGGTCTTTCCAAACTTGGTGCCATCCGCTTTGGTGATGAGTGGAGTTGTAAGAGCGTGCACACTTGTCTGTTCTACTCGTCTCACCAAATCAACGCCAGCAGTGATGTTGCCCCATTGATCAGACCCGCCAGTCTGCAGTGTGCATGTGTACCGTTTAAACAATTGCAAATAATCATAAGATTGCAATAGCTGGTAACTGAATTCTGTGAAGCTAATTCCATCTTTTGCCAAACGAGCCGCCACAGCTTCTCGATCAAGCATGCGATTGACACTGAAATGTTTGCCAATGTCTCGCATAAACTCCAGGATTCCCATATCAGCTGTCCAGTCAAGGTTATTGACGACTTCAGCCGCATTCGATCCTTCAAAGGAATAGAAATGCGTTAGTTGGCGTCGAATTTTTTCAACCCATTCGGTGACAACTTCCCTGGAATTGAGATTTCGCTCCCCTGACTGTTTGGGGTCGCCTATGAGTCCGGTTGCTCCACCCACCAGAGCTAATGGCTTGTGACCAAACATTTGAAATCTGCGTACCGTCAAAATCTGTACCAAATTTCCAAGGTGCAAGCTTGGTGCTGTGGGATCAAAACCGCAATACAACGTGATGGGCTTCTTCACGGCTTCAGCGAGTGCATCTAGATCTGTGCTCTGGGCAATGAGCCCTCGCCAGGTGAGTTCATCAATGATGCCGTCGGATGCGATTGCCACTCGCCTATCTTGGCGCACGCACTAAAGAAATTTACGACCACCACGCCTGCAACCGCCCTCTAGCCAAGTGGGACTATTTCTCCATGGCGCACTCAGCTCAGAAAATGCGTAAAGCTGCCGATCACATTCGGACTGTTGATCCTGCTTTCACTGACATTATTGAACAGAGCCCCCTGTGCAACATCGGACGGAAAAAGGGCCAGACAATTGACCACTTCCAAGCGTTAGTGAATTCCGTCATTGCTCAGCAGTTGTCCGTTAAAGCCGCCGACACCATCACCGCGCGCGTAGCGGAAAGACTGGAGGGTGATGTGAGTCCGCATCGACTCCTGGATGTCTCCGATCTCGATTTGCGCGCTGCCGGACTCTCCGGTGCCAAAACCCGAACGATTAAAGGTCTAGCAGAGGCATGGCACGTAAATGAATATGACTTCTCGAATCCGAATATCCATGATCACGAAGTTGTCCATGAACTGACCAAGCTGTGGGGTATTGGTCGGTGGACCGCAGAAATGTTCCTGATGTTCGCATTACATCGATTAGATGTGTGGCCTACAGGAGACCTCGCAATGCGCCGAGGCTGGGAACAGATTCACCAACTGCCCGAATACATCGATCCCAAAGAACTTGATGGCATGGGAGAGATATTCAAGCCGTACAGGAGTGTCGCTGCCTGGTACTGCTGGCGAATAATTGATGGTGACAGTGACACCTGGTGACGCCTCCGTCACGTGTGCGACCGCTTGGCCTGAAGTGCACGATTTATAAACAGCGCTGCAGCTATTCCAGTAACGAGCCCTAGCGAATTAAGCGCAATGTCCTTGAATTCGAAATACCTATAACCGGAAATACCCTGCAGAACCTCAAGTGATGTTCCCAAAATAATGAGCAAGGAAAATGCAATGAAAGGTCGAAACCCGCTGGCGATTGCAAGTGCCCCAAGTACTGCATAACCAATGAAATGTGACGCAACATCAGACATTGATGCAGCAGAAGGGAGCTCACTCAACGGCATAAGAGATAGCCAGATAGTTCCTATAACCGCAAAGGCGAAGACTATGCGAGTGAGGACAAGCAATGTTCGGGTGGAACCCAACTACTCACTCCACGCAATACGTTGCTCAACAATGACATTTCGCAAATCACTCAGCTGCTCCCGAACACGTTGAGGAGCAGTGC
>CAZVLV010000155.1:0-4438 GCA_964628015.1 uncultured Aquiluna sp.
CGAATTTTTATGCCCAATCGTTGCCATTCCTTGGGATCCTGTGTTTGCGGGTCTTTCCAGAATTTATAGTTCTCCACGCTGCGATCAATAACGAGTTCTGCGCCCATGTCACGGCATATTTGAGCCTTTTCTGGACTAGAAACAACGCAGACAGGAATGGCTCCACCATTAAGTGCGTACTGAGTTGCAAACCCTCCAAGCCCTCCGGAAGCTCCCCAGATAAGAACAACATCGCCTTGTTTCATCCCTGCTCCGTTGCGCGAAACGAGTTGTCGATACGCGGTGGAATTGACAAGTCCAGGACTTGCTGCTTCCTCCCAGGTTAAATGCTCGGGCTTGGGCATCAACTGATTTGCCTTGACCACCGCGAACTGAGCAAGCCCACCAAAGTTTGTTTCAAATCCCCAAATTCGTTGCTCGGGGTCAAGCATGGAGTCGTTGTGACCCATAGGAGACTCCAGTTCCACGCTGAGGCAGTGGGCAACCACTCGATCACCGGGCGCGAAGGCATTAACACCAGGGCCCACGCGCAAGACCACGCCGGCCGCGTCTGAGCCAATAATGTGATACGGAAGGTCGTGACGCTTCCCATTGGGATTTGATCTTGCGTATTTTTCGATTAACCCAAAAGTCGATACGGGTTCAAAGATGCTTGACCACACAGTGTTGTAGTTCATGCTGGAGGCCATCACGGCAATAAGGGCTTCGCCGGCCACTAATTCAGGAACAGGGACTTCGTCAATGTGGATACTGGTTCGAGGATCCTTATCTTGGAAACTCATGCCCTCGAACATCCCTACATCTGCTTTGTGAACGGTGACCGCACGGTAGGAGGTAGGAATTTCTAGGGACTCGAATACTTCCTGGCTGGCCTGGTTCTCAATGGCATCAATAATCTCCTGCATGAGGGTATTAAACCCAAGGAACAGGGTTCTAGTTGGACAATTGCCAAACCAATACGCCCACAGTGATTGTGAGTCCGATCACTCCAATAGTTGCCATCCTGCGGATACGCCGCACAATTCCCATGAAGAATAGGGCTCCGAATGCCCCCACAAGTAGGGCTGCAATGGGGTGATCGAGCAAGGCAACGTCAGGAATGTTGAACAAACTCAAGGAGTACGCCCCCGCAGTCACGTGGATGAGCAAAGTTCACCAAACTACCTGCCGTACCTATCCGTGGTTGGGCGTACAGCATTCGCACACCACGTGAATCGAGAATTCGGGCCACTTCGACAACGTCCTTCACTCGAAGGGCCAACTGTTGGATTCCAGGTCCTTGCTTCGCAAGGAATTTCCCTATGGTGGTGTCTGGACCTAGGGGTGCGAGCAATTGAATTTCGGATGTCCCGGCAGAAGTCGCTCCCTCAGAGAATGTGAGCATGGCTTCCTCAACGCCCTGTTCCTCGTTTACTTCTGTGTGGTGACAGTGCAACCCGAGGGTCCCCTGGTAAAAGCCTAGGGCATCTTGTAGATCGGGAACAGCGATTCCAATATGGTCGATGCCCACAATGAGATGTGAAATTTCATTTGTCACCCCGGGAATAGCGTTCATGGAACTAATGTTGTCACACGGATAGTCCGGTCATGGGGAAGTGGGATGTGACATGAACGACAAGAAAATCACGGCACACGAAGGTGAAGCATCTGTGTTGATCGCGGGTGCCCGTACCCCCATGGGTCGGCTCCAAGGTGCACTCAAATCCATGAGCGCAACGCAACTTGGAGGTGTTGCCATCAAGGGCGCTTTGGACAAAGCGGGAGTTAGCCCCGAATCCGTTGATTACGTGATCATGGGGCAGGTGCTACAGGCCGGTGCTGGTCAAATATCGGCCCGACAAGCTGCCGTCAATGCGGGAATTAGCATGAATGTTCCGGCTCTAACAATCAATAAAGTGTGTCTCTCAGGTCTCGATGCCATCGCGTTAGCCGACCAACTCATTCGGGCAGGTGAAGCGGAATGTGTTGTAGCCGGTGGCATGGAATCTATGACCAATGCACCTCACTTGTTAATTGGATCACGTGAGGGTGTCAAGTTCGGGGACTGGAAAATGATCGATTCCATGTCTTTTGATGGCCTCACGTGTGCCTTTGATGAGTGTGCAATGGGTGAGTCGACTGATAACTACAACTCCCGTTATGACATCACTCGCGAATCCCAAGATCAATTCTCCCAACTTTCCCATGCCAGGGCGGCTGCAGCCCAAGAAGCAGGTTATTTCAATGACGAAATCGTGAGCGTTGAGATACCGCAAAGAAAGGGAAATCCCGTAGTTGTTATGCGCGATGAGGGGATACGAGCAGATACAACTGTGGAAGGCCTAGCCACACTTAAGCCAGCGTTTAATCGAGAAGGAACAGTGACTGCAGGTAACGCGTCCCAAATCTCAGATGGGGCCGCTGCTGTAGTTGTCATGAGCAAGTCACGGGCTAGGTCACTTGGGCTGACCTGGATCGCGGAGATCGGTGCACATGGAAATGTCGCAGGTCCGGATGCCAGTCTCCATGAGCAACCGGCCCGAGCGATCTTGGCAGCATGTCAACGGGCGGGCTTGAATCCGGCAGATATTGACCTCTTTGAAATCAATGAGGCATTTGCAGCGGTGGGGCTAGTGTCCATGCAGGTATTACGAGATGCAGGGGCTTTGGCTGACACCCAACATGTGAACGTTAATGGTGGCGCAATCGCATTAGGACACCCGATCGGAATGTCAGGTGCTCGACTCGTTCTCCACCTTGCCCATGAATTGCGTCGCCGTGGCGGTGGCATAGGCGCCGCAGCATTGTGTGGTGGCGGTGGGCAAGGGGATGCACTGCTCATCAGGGTGCCATCCGCCTAGATCACAGCGAAAGGCAATAACCTGAGCAGGTGACCAATTGGGTAGACGTACTCCGCGATGGAAATCCGCGCGACATTGCACGCGCAATCACCGCCGTGGAAAACTCAAGTGGAGTGAGCGCAGAGATCTTGATGCAACTTCCGTTACCCACCTCGCACGTCATCGGATTGACGGGTCCTCCAGGCGTCGGTAAGTCGACATCGACATCAGCGCTCGTGGGAATGCTTCGATCACGAGGTCACAGAGTGGCTGTACTTGCCGTAGATCCATCCTCCCCTTTTAGCAAAGGAGCGCTTTTGGGGGATCGGATTCGCATGCAGGAACACGCTAATGATTCTGGGGTTTTTATCCGCTCTTTAGCTGCCCGCGGACACCTAGGCGGCTTGACAGAAACAACCCTTGATGTCATCACTGTCCTAAGTGCCGCCGGATTTGATTCCATCATTGTGGAGACGGTTGGTGTTGGCCAATCTGAAATAGACATCGCCTCAGCCGCCGATACCACCATTGTGATCACTGCCCCTGGAATGGGCGATGGCATTCAGGCTGCCAAAGCAGGCATATTGGAAATCGCAGATATCTTCGCCGTCAACAAGGCAGATCGGGAAGGTGCAGAAGTCACAGTACGTGAATTGAAGTCCATGATCGGACTTGCATCGCAGGCAAGTGACTGGACCCCGCCGGTAATCCCAACAGTGGCAACAACAGGTGATGGTTTTGGTGAACTTACATCTGCCATCGAAGCGCACTTTAGGTATTTAGAGGCGACAGGAGATTTGGAACATAGGCGTGAACAGCGCTTACGGGATTATCTTGTTGCTAGAGCTCATGTGGTTGCGCATCGCAGAATTCGGGAGAACGAAACTACTGCCCGACTTGCTCATCGGGTCGCGTGCGGAGACCTCAGTGCATCAGATGCACTAGAGCAGTTGGTTAGCGGATTCGCCTCTGGCGAGCACCAGGCGAGTTTATAAGTTTCATGACATCACCAGAGAATCTGCCATCAACAACTTGATCTACCGTTATACCCTCGAGCACTGTGCGCATGGCTGCGCGAAGCGCAATCCATACATCGACAAGTGAACTGTCAGGGTGAATTACATCTTCGGGGCGCTGCCCACGCACTGCTGCTAATGGGCCATCTAGTGCCCGCACGACATCTGCAACAGAAATTGATTGAGGAGGTGTTGCCAAGCGATAGCCGCCCTCGGGGCCTCTTTTACTCATGACGATATTTGCTTGACGGAGCTCCCGTAAGATCCCCTCAAGGAACTTTGCTGGTATGTCCTGAGACTGAGCAATATATTCGCTGGTGACAAGTTGAGTGGGAGACGTGGCGTATGCGCGCGCGAGTTCCACTACGGCGCACATTCCGTAGTCTGCTCGAGCGGACACGTACATGACGTAAGTCAAGCACAGCTTGTTCATGGGCGCGATGTACCCTGAGGAAATACCTGATGGAGATGTGGAATCGGGCTAGGGGAGAATGCGCACTATGAATACACCTTCATTTTCGGGTGCGGTTGACTTAGGAGCATTGGCTGCTAAGAAAAAGGCAGCAATGCACCGCGGAGATTCCTTGACCATCGATGTCACAA
>CAZVLV010000156.1:0-4427 GCA_964628015.1 uncultured Aquiluna sp.
CTGCGATTGGCAACGTCAACGCGCATCATGAAGCGCATGGAATCCAGGTACGCGGTGAGTGATTCCGCCATTCCGGGCGGTGTGATGATCCATGTGGAGTAAGCGTCGTCAACAATGTGCATTTCATGCTCCACATGACCATGTGGGCTAAGAATCAGTGCGGTAGTTGACACTCCGGGCAGCAATCGCTCGAGGTGTGCGGTGGTAAGGCTGTGCAACCAGGTCAATCGATCGGGACCAGTTACCGTGATTACACCCCAGTGTGAGAGATCGACAGCTGCATCACCATTGAGAAGTGCGCGCTGTTCACGATGCGGGTCGCCGTAATGCCAGGCAACACCCCAATCCGGATCACCTTCCGGGGTAGGGATCGCCGTGAAATTCACTGTGCTCATGTATTCACTGTGCTGGAAGAACAGGATTTACACAACCCGGTAACCGCCATGTGAGTCATGGTCGGGGAAAACCCATACGTTTCGACGAGGTCAGCAGCGAACTCACCCGCCGCAGCAGCGGGGATGCTGGTCACCTCAGCGCAGCTGTCGCACACCAAGTGCAGATGTGGTGCTTGATCTGTTGAGTGATACACGGGTGAGCCGTGGCCAATATGCGTATGAGTGATGAGCCCTACACTTTCAAGAACTTCAAGCGTGCGGTAAACGGTGGAGAGATTCACGCCGGTCGCTGTACGTTGCACTTCGGTGAGTATCTCTTCAGGAGTGCCGTGCTCCAGGGAGTTCACCGACTCCAAAACAAGTTGACGTTGCGGGGTAATGCGAAAACCCTGTTCGCGAAGGCGTCCCGCCCAGTCCTCGGCCATGACTACTCGAATGCCGGACGCAAAGTTGCAGACAGGTGATTCTGCATGGGTTGTTCCATGGCCGCCATGTCAAAAGTCCACATCAACTTACCGTCGAATAAACCATAAAGGCGCTCACCCTGGGTGTATGGCTTAGCGCTTTCGGTGCGCGCAACGATGTCAGTTTTTATTTGTGCACGAGCACTCGTGATGGTGGCGTTTTCCAATCCGAGCACCTCAGTGGTTCCGATGTACACTTCTGAGTAACCGGCAGGATGGGACAGCATCACTTCAATATTGTTATTTGGACGTGGTCTCCAGTAACCAGACTCGACCGCGAGTGGGCGCACCCGCTCACCGTCTTCGTCGAGTAACCAACTGCGGGAAACATATGTGACGAATGGTCTGCCGTCACAGGAAAAAACCACCTCTTGGCCAAATCGAAAATCGTCAATGGTGGGGTATGTGCCCAGTCCCACACCAACCCAGCTACCCAAGAGCCATGAAATGGGAACAACTTCGGCTGGTAACTCTTTCTCTGCCACTGGATCAGCCTTGACCCTTAAATAACTTGGCAACTACATAAAACGAGAAGAGTCCTGCTGCCGCAATAGCGATGACAAGGAGTGAAGTAAAGACAATTTCCAACATAGAGGCACTCTACCTCGCGGAATCGGCCTGCGCTGAAAGCCACTGACCGATCTCCGTCAATGTCTGCTGGCTAATGGCTGTCTCCGCGTGACCGAAACCGGGGACAAAGAGAAATTCAGCATTCGGGTTCCCTGAACGCTCAGCTGCCCGCTGCAATGCATGGGCATGCTCCAACGGGAAGTACCTGTCCACGTCGCCATGAACCACCAGCAAGGGCAATTCACCAAAATTCTCAACAGCCTGTTCCGGAGACATCGGTGGCGGCTCAGGCCACGGGGTACTGGTGACGTGAACACCTTTTCCGCGCAAAGCGAGGCGACCGGATTGTGTCTCGATTAGTCGGTGCACAACCCGCATGATTCGAGTTCCCCGATAAAACCAGAAACCTGGAGCACTGACGCTGACAACGGCTTGTGGTGCGTACTCAGGATCAGCAAGAGCTGCTTGACGTAAAACAACAGAGCCACCCATGGAAAAACCCACCGTGGCGACCGTGCGGTATCCAAAATCTCGAGCGTGGGCAACCGCCGAATCCACATCCAGAACTTCGCTCATGCCCATGGTGCCTTCACCACCGCTCTCGCCATGACCCCGAAGATCAATGGCGAGAACACCACCGTACTTACGCAACGAGGAGATCACTTTTTGAACGTGCTCAAGATTTCGATTGCCCGTGAACCCGTGTGCTAACACAATTCCGAGCTTGAGTGGATCAGGATCCTGCTTTGCTAGTGAATATGTAATGTGCGTTCCCGCAATCCGCACCTTGTCGCGGGTATACAACGTGAACTCCGAACGCACGCACCTATCTTTGCGGTTACCTCTCCCCGTGGCGCTCTGGGGGCGAATCGATTAGAACTGTGCGCGGATTTCCCACAGCTCAGGAAAACTCCGTGGGTGAGCCAAAGTGGAGTTCAAATAACCTGCACCAGATGAACCGCCCGTACCTGATTTCGTTCCAATGGTGCGCTCCACCATCATCACGTGACGGTAACGCCACTCCTTCAAACTCACCTCAATGTCCACCAATTGCTCACAGATGCTCATGGCACCATGGTGAGATCTATGCAACTCCAATAATGCTTGCCTCACTTCTTCGCGAGACTCATATGGCTGAGAGAAATCTCGTTGTAAAACCTCGGTGGGAATCAAGAAGCCACACCAATTGACATATTCCAGTACACAGTCCCACAGAGATTCTTCCTGCATACGCTGTTCCACTCGAGCCCGATTCTTTGGCAATAAATGCTGCGCAAAGTTTGGGTCGCGGCGACCCAATACCGCTTCTAGTTCGCGAAATTGCGCGGATTGAAATCCACTGGCCGACTCGAGACGATCCCTGAATGCACCGAACTGCAGCGGTGTCATGGTGATCAGAACATCAATTTGCCGGATGCACACTGCGAGAATCTGCTTGATCCGGTTTAACTTTGCGGCCGCATCAAAGCCATCGTGTGCTTTCAATGCTTTCTTTAGTGCATCCATTTCATGAAGTATTTGTTTGAACCACAGTTCGTATACCTGATGGATCACAATGAATAACATTTCATCGTGTTCGGGTCCATCAGATACTGGGCGTTGCAGTTCTAGTAGTTCATCAACTGCCAAGTAGTTCATGTAATTTAATGCTGATTCTTCCTGTGTCACGTGACGCGCCCTTCGGTTAATTCGATTTCCATATGTTTGCCCGATGTCACCAGATCACGCATTCGCATGAATCCCGTATACACCTCCGTGTAGGAGTTGTATAAAGGTGAAATTGCCACTCTGATTGTGTGTGGCTTACGAAAATCTGGCACTACATGTGACAACTCTCGGAGTGCTCGGGCAATGCGTGCCGCCTCAGGATGAGTCAGTGACAGGTGACCACCTCGCATGGATGCCTCACGTGGTGTTTCCAATGCAAAACCCAATGGAGTCAACCATTCATCGCATAGGGCCACCATGAGCTCAGTACCCTTGGCGCACTTTTCCTCAATTGCGGCCATACCTGCCTCACCGATGATGTCCATGGAGCTTTGTACACAGGTCAGCCCAAGAATGTTTGGGCTCGCAATCTGAAAACCCCGGATTCCGGGGGCACGATCGAACTCAGGTCCCATGGTGAATTGGTCGCGCTGGCCAAACCAACCATCAATCGGTGTGGACAGGGATTGTTGAGTGTGGGAATTGATGTACATCCATGCAGGTGCACCTGGCCCCGAATTGCAATATTTATAGGTGCACCCCACCGCCAATTGCACACCCCAGACATCGAACTGCAAATCAATCGACCCCACTGCATGTGCGGCATCCCACAGTATGTGTGCCCCATTGTCATAAACAAGTTTCGTGAGGGCCGCAACGTCTTGGCGAGCACCCGAGCGGTAATTCACAATCTGCAAACTAACTAATGCGACAGTGTTATCCAGATATTGCGAAAGGATCTCCGGTGTAATTCTTTCGTCACGCGCTACCGCAGGATCTTCATTAGGAATCGTGACCAAGCGCAACCCAAGATCGCGAGCTATTCCTTGCAAGATGTATCGGTCGGTCGGGAAATTCGCTTCATCTACAACAATGGTGTTGCGTCCTGGTCGATCACGGATCGCCGCTAATGCCAGTCGATACAAGTTCACCGATGTGGTATCTGTGACGAGGACCTGTCCCGGCGAAGCGCCCAGAGTTGCCGCGCCAAGTTGATCACCCACCCGTTGAGACATATCCACCCAATGTTCCCAACCGGCAACGAGCTCTGTCCCCCACTCATCCGTCACAACATGGGAGACGGCATCCACCGTTGATTTCGGTAAGCGGCCAAGTGAGTTTCCATCGAGGTAACAGATATCTGGGTTATCGATAAAAAATCTATGTCGATACTGGCGCAGTGGATCAGACGCATCCATTTCGTGAACGATCTCAAGTGATGGCACTGATTCTCACGTCCGTTCGTATACCGATGAAGCCTGCCCCTGCAAAGCCTCAGCCACACTACCCC
>CAZVLV010000157.1:0-4379 GCA_964628015.1 uncultured Aquiluna sp.
ATGGCGGGGTTGTCCCTGACCACGGTGGTGTCGGAAATGACGGGCGCGGAAATCGGACTCAAGTGGCCCAATGACGTGATCTTCGGTGAACGCAAACTCGCTGGGATTTTGACCGAGGCGCTACCAGGGGCAGCTCGATACATCGTGGGCATGGGCTTGAATTTTGATTCCGATATATATCCAGGGGCAGTAGGGATCCGCGAATTGATGCCTACTGACTTCGTGATTCACCGTGACGAGATCGTGCTGAAGGTGATCCAGGCATTGCGGGATCTGATGACATCGTGGCGGAGTGCGGGTTGGAATACTGAAGTAATCAGGGAACAGTATGTGCGCGCATGTGTGAGTGTTGGCGCGGAACTTGTGATTACCGAACCCACCAGCAGTGAATCCGGTTTTGCAACCTGGAGTGGGTATGGACACGGGGTTGACCCCGCGGGGCACCTGGTCGTCAGGGAACACGAAACAGGATCTGAGCGAACAGTCATCGCTGCAGACGTTGTTCATGCCACTATTGCGACATGTACCCCGAAAAACTTTTAGCCCCCGGCGAAACAATCGCATTTGAGCTCAAGCCGCATTGGCGGGCACTGCTTTGGCCAGTGATTGTTCTCCTGATTGAAGTGTTTGCGGGAGTCTTTCTTTTCATGACATTTAATAACTCCATTATCCGATGGATCATTATCGGCGTAGGAGTTGTCATTCTCGTGTGGCAAACCTTGTTGCCATTTGCTCGCTGGCTCACCACCCAGTATGTATTCACCAGTCGGCGAATAATCGTTCGCCGAGGTTTGCTCACCAAAGAGGGTCGCGATATGCCACTCTCCAAAGTCAACAATGTGTCCTTTTCTGTCAGCGTATTGGGCAGAATCATTAACTACGGAACACTTGTCGTGGAATCAGCAAGCGACGACGGCGATCTTGTGATTGACGATGTCCCCGACGTAGAAAATGTACAGCGCAGCGTCTACGAACTCCACGAGTCAGATGATGTTCGCCGTCGCGGTGGGGGGCAGGCTGCCCCCGAGTAATTCGCTGTCGGACTGCAAGAAATATGTTCGTTAAATTGGTGTAGAGGCATCGCGTTCGGCCAATTCGCGCTCAGCACTGTGCGCAGGATCCGTGGGGATCGCAGGGAACACGAATTTGCGATACGACCAGAACCGAAACATGGTGCCCAGACCAAGTCCCACAACGTTGGCGCTGATGTTGTCGGCGAGTGCACTCGTCCAGCCCATGACGTAATGGCTAAACCACAAACAACCCACGGCGATCATCATGGCAATTGCATTGAGGCCAAAGAACATGATGTATTCACGCCCCATGCTGCTGCGACCACGGTCCTTGAATGTCCAATATCTATTGCCCAGGTAGGCCAGTGACGTGGCCACTGCAACGCTGATGATTTTGGATGAAATAGGGCGGTCATACATGGGTCCTTGGCCATCGGGCCCATAGAAGCGCAGCAAATTAAAAAGACCAATGTCGACGACAAGTGCAGAGAGGCCAACGATTCCGAATTTGGCTACTTCACGCCAGAGGTCAAGGAAGGTTGCGCGCAGTTTTGACAGGATTCTGGGCTGCGGCATTCGCGCAGTCTAACTATCTGGGGAGAGAAATTTGCCCACCACTAGATTTCTCTTGTGGCGGCAGAGCTGGGTCCGACGGTGGGATTTATTGGTGCGGGTCAACTTGCTCGCATGAGTGCCGCGCCCGCCGCTGCTCTGGGAATCGGGTTTGCGGTGCTCGCTCATTCCCTTGATGAGCCCGCGGCTCTTGTCAGCAGCCATGTCACCATCGGGTCAAAGGACGACCTACATACGGTTGTGGAGTTTGCGCGCAACTGCGATGTCGTCACTTTTGATCACGAGCTTCTCACTCCAGATGTGATGCAGGCGCTCACCGATTCGGGAATTGCTTTTTATCCTTCTGCATCTGCCGTTGTCTATGCGCAAGACAAATTGCTGATGCGCCAGGCACTTACTGACCTCGGTATTCCTTGCCCAACCTGGCGGCACATCACAACTCTTGCCGATGCTCAAGGCTTCGCCGAATTGGTGGGTTACCCATTCATTCTGAAGACATCGCGCGGTGGTTATGACGGCAGGGGAGTTTGGACAATCTCAGACCCCAATGAACTCGCTGAGGTGTTGAGCCAGCCATTACCCGCAAACGGTGAGTGGCTTGCTGAAGCAATGATTCCTTTCACCCGCGAATTGTCGGCCCAAATTGCCCGCTCACCGTCTAATCAATGTGTGGCGTATCCCATTGTGCAGACCACCCAAAGAAATGGCATCTGCGCTGAAGTTGTTGCTCCCGCACCAGACCTTGATCCGCGTAGAGCAGAGCAGGCACAGGAAATTGCATTGCGTATTGCACGTGAACTTGATGTTGTAGGAATGCTTGCTGTGGAGCTCTTTGACACAGGTACTGAAATCGTGGTCAATGAACTAGCCATGCGTCCTCACAATTCGGGACATTGGAGTATTGAGGGAGCTGTGACTAGTCAGTTTGAGAATCACCTTCGTGCTGTTCTTGATCTCCCATTGGGTTCACCACGCGCCGTTGCCCCGTGGTCGGTCATGGGAAACATTCTTGGTGCGGATGTAGGCGACCTCTATTCTGCCTATCGGCATGTGTTTGCCCGAGACTCCGGACTCCATGTTCACCTCTATGGAAAAGAAGTGAAACCCGGGCGAAAAGTGGGACATGTCACCGCTGTCGGAAGTGACCTGCCAGACTTGCGCAACCGAGTGAATCACGCAACCGGCTATTTTTCAGGAGAGATCAATGAGTAATGCACGCGTTGCAATTTGCATGGGTAGTGATTCAGATTGGCCAACCATGCACGCCGCCGCTGACGTTCTCACTTCACTTGGAATCAGCAACACACCTATGGTGCTCTCCGCACACCGCATGCCCAAGGAAATGGTGGCCTTCGCGGAGAGTGCACGTGAGCAAGGCTTTGAAGTGATCATTGCCGGTGCGGGGGGAGCAGCGCACCTGCCGGGCATGATTGCCTCACTCACCACGCTGCCCGTAATTGGTGTCCCCGTTGCGGTGGGATCACTCGATGGCATGGACTCCCTCCTGTCGATTGTGCAAATGCCAGGTGGAATCCCCGTTGCCACGGTAGCTATTGGAAATGCAAAGAATGCAGGATTACTGGCGGCCAGGATCTTGGGTGTGACTGATTCTGAGGTTGCGGGGAAACTCGCCGACTACGCCACCGAACTCAACGCCCTGGCAAAAAAACGCGGAGAAAACATCACCTAGAAGTTCGTGGCCACTCCATGACCGGACACGTATCCATGACCATGGTGGCCCCAGCCTGAGTGACTCGATCCGCTGCTGATTGATCCACCACGCCAACTTGAAACCACACAACTTTCGCGCCCGCGGCAATTGCTTGGTCAGCAAATTCACCCGCCCTACTGCTGCGGACAAATACATCGACGACATCGGGTGGACCCCAGACTTCCGCGGCATCGGCAATTGTTCTAAAGCCCTGTTCACCGTGGACTATTTCAGCGCGGGGGTAAATGGGAACGATCTGTTTGCCGTGTTCCTGTAGAAACTTCGACACACCAAAAGCTGCGCGCCCGTGGTTATTGCCAAGACCGACCACAAACCACAGGTGGGATGTGGTCAAGATCTCGGGAATTGTCACGCTGTGGGTCGACCCAAAGCTCGAATATTCCAACCTGCTGAACGCCACACATCCACATCCAGTTTATTGCGCGCATCAATAATGTTTGGCGTGCGAACAACTGCAATCAATTCCGCGGGGTCAATCTCCCGGTAATCCATCCACTCTGTGCCGTGAATGATTAAGTCGGCATCTGTTGCCGCTTTGGTGATATCGGTGGAATAGGTCAGTGTGGGATACACCCGTTCCGCATTAATCGTTCCCTTGGGATCGTGAACAACAACATTGGCTCCAGCATTTGCAAGTGCCACCGCAACATCGAGTGAGGGTGAATCCCGAACGTCATCGCTATCCGGCTTAAAGGTGGCGCCGAAAACACAAATATTCTTTCCTCGCAATACTCCACCAAGTTCGTGAGTGGCGAGATCCACCGTGTGACTGCGGCGGCGTAAGTTGATTTGATCCACTTCACGCAAAAATGTGAGGGCTTCTTCTGCACCGAGTTCACCTGCTCGTGCCATGAATGCTCTGATGTCCTTGGGAAGGCACCCGCCACCAAAACCCAATCCGGCGTTGAGGAAACGATTGCCAATTCGAGTGTCGTAGCCAATTGCTTCAGCGAGTGACACAACATCTGCCCCGGCGGCCTCGCACACTTCGGCCATCGCGTTGATAAACGAAATCTTGGTCGCCAGGAACGAGTTGGCTGCGACTTTGACTAACTCAGCGG
>CAZVLV010000158.1:0-4329 GCA_964628015.1 uncultured Aquiluna sp.
AAAGGCAGTCCAGTCTGGCCATCTACAGTTAGAGCTGATGTCACACCTTATTTATTGGGATTCACCAGAAAGCCCATCTGGGTTGTCCGATGCAATCGAACGCATTGCAACGTCAGACATATTGGATGGTCACCATTGTGTGGTTCTTCCCGCACATCTCACTGTCGCCGAAGCATGTTTACGTATCAATAGAGCAGTAGATAAGGCTCCGGTGGTTTTCGCTGCGGTGGGAAGTAGGTGCTTGGATCTTCCCGCGATTGCCCGAGCTCAGGCAGCCGCCCACCGTCCGATCGTTGGGTATTCCATGATTCGCCCAATTTTCCCGACAAGCACCGATCTGTGGCCGGAGGCGCCCGTGACCGTTTATCTGCCCCGCGACGAGGATCCCGAACGGTCAGTTTCCCTGCGCGGTTTCCGAATTGCCCATTTTTCCGACGCAGAAAACCTCGCACAATTGATTCTTGACCAATCAATAACGGCTCAGTGAGTGTTGCGATGGGGTACGGGGCGTACCGTTAGAGGGTGAAGAGTGGCAAAAGAACACTGGGTGTTGCGGGGGTGCTCGCACTAGTTCTTGCCCTGTTCGTTGCGCTGATTTCTGTGCCAAGCCAGGCGCAGAGTCTCACGTCTGCAACTACCGGATTACAACCTCGTGTGGTGCACGGTACAAACGGAACTCCTGGGCAGTTTCCATTCCTTGTTGCATTGCTTGATTCCAAGAAGTTTCCTCAGTCGGGTGCCTTTCAAGCACAGTTCTGTGCGGGAAGCCTTACTTCGACAACAACGATTGTGACAGCGGCGCATTGTGTGGTGAACCAAGAAACCGGAAAACAGATTCGCGCTGACGAAGTCCTCATTGGTTTCACTCAAGATTTGGATTCTTCGAATTTCCCTACTCGACAAGTGTCCAAGGTCAGCGTGCATCCCGGCTATGTCATCAAATCCACCGAGAATGACATCGCGGTGTTGACGCTGAGTCAGCCAATGACAAATATTCCATTAATCGCGGTGCTTACACCGGAACTCGCCGCTGAATACACCGCGGGTGGTCATCCCGCAAAAGTTGCGGGGTGGGGCAACACACTCAGTTCGGGCAATAAATACCCAGCCATCTTCAAAGTAGGCAACATCGTGGTATTTCCTGACTCTTCCTGTGGTGGAGGTGCGAAGTACGAAGTAAATGGTGTTCGCTTCCTCGGATTTCCTAGCAATGAAGTCAATTCAACCGTGATGCTCTGCGCAGGAGGAGCTACTCCGAGTGGCAGTGTGATTGATGCATGTCAGGGTGACTCTGGTGGACCACTCGTTGCTGATGGAAGCGCAGGCCCCATGCTGATCGGATTGGTCAGTTGGGGTGAAGACTGTGCAGGTAAGTACCCAGGTGTGTACACCCGAATCAGTGCTGAGACCGGTTTCTTGAAAGAGAACAAAGCGATAGCGGAATCCGCACCGGTGGTAGCTCCAACCATTTCCATCACACCACTCACCGGTGAATTAAATATTCGTGTCACCGGCGGAGCCGATGGAATTTCTGTTACCCAATATGCAGTCTCTGTCACTGGACCCACAAATCAATCCCCCACAGTGGCTGTGACCCAAAACTGTTTCGCTGCACCATCTGGAAACTCGATTGCAGGGAACTGCACCGTCAGTGACTTGATTAACGGCGCCGAGTACACGGTGACAGCCATTTCAGCGAATGCCCGAGGTAATTCACCCGCCAGCACACCAGTGGTGGCGTCTCCTAGCCCCATGCCGGTAGCTGGAAACATCACAAAAGTGGAGCGCAAAAAGTCTGTTGCGCGGTTCACCACCACACCATCAATTCCAAACGGTGCATCAGTGATCAGCGAACGATTAGTGTGCACACCCATCGGCTCTGGTGTCGCCCGAAGTGCAGGAGTCCGCGACAACAACGCAGTTGTGACAAAGTTGCTCAGAGCGAGTTACCGCTGCCAAGTTCGAATTGAAACGGAAATAGGTGTTGGTTTGTCACCCGTCCGGGTAATCAAGCGCTAACTGCGAGGCGGTTACACACTTATTTCTTCTCGGAATACCTTTGATTTATTCTGGTAAGCGCAGCGTTGCGAGTTGGTTCAGTTTGTGCCTGTACCTGAAGGAACATGGATTCGCGAACTCGACGCTCTGCACTTTTTCCCGACTGCATGCCTGCACCCGCTCGAGCAATCACTACCGCTGCGGTGCATTCACGGGCAAACTCCAAAATCTCCACCCTAGATTGCAGTAGATCACCTGCACTCGCCGTATCACCCTGGTCAAGAAGTAAGTAGGCATTGTGGCGCAATGCAGTGAATTGTGTGGTCAGTGTGTCCACGAGTGACATGATCTCCGGACTGTTTCTTGCGGTTCCAATGGTTTCTAGTTCATCAATTGCTGCACGTGCCAGACCGAGTGCCGCAGGATTTGGGGCCAATGTTTTTCGATCATCCGCTTGTTGCCATTGTGCGAAACTACTGACGTTAAAAACAAACTCGGATGGAATCACCGATTTCTCGAATTGAATCGGTCGAGTGTGCGTACCCGACATGGACAGCAAATCGAGTGGCTCACCGACCGTGCTGCCCGAAATCAACTCAGTGAATCCCGCTGTAGGAATAAAGAACGTGACTATGTCGGATTTATCGGCGGTAAGAGCCATGATCATGACAACATCTGCAATATCCCAACTGGTGACCCAATCCAGCGAACCATCAAGTTGCCAATCAGCATCTACTTGTGCGGCCATCGGATTCGCTGGCCCTGGACGTCGGATGTGAGCAAATGCCACTGCCGCTAAGTACTTCCCTGATTGAAGTCCGGGTAGCCATTGCTCTTGCAGTGCATGTGCCGCGGGTTGATTGCCGCCAGCTTCAAGTGTGCGCAATGGGGTCTGGTGTTGAGTCCAACAAAACCAGGTACTTGCATCCGCCCCAGCAATCCGCTCGGTTAATTCTCGCCACTGATCAGTGTCTGTAGGAACTCCGTGCGCTCCGATGGCAGCCAAGTCATTGAAGTGGCTGCGAGGTACTCCTTCGCGATCTGATTGATCGGCCGATTCGGCAATTCGATTGATCACGTCCTGCCAAGCAGGTGGTAGATCGGAATACGAAGGAACAGGCATGCTCACCACGTTACTCTTTCACCGTTACTCTTTCACCGTTACTCTTTCGCCGTTACTCTTTCGCCGTGAGCGACTTCACCGTGGAGGAAAACCCACTCGTTGCTCGCATGCGCCCACATGCACAGTCGATCTTTGGGGAAATGTCGCAGCTGGCCTCCCGCACACAATCAATCAACCTCGGTCAGGGCTTCCCCGACACCGATGGTCCAATCGAGGTCACCCAAGCGGCGATTCGCGCCATCGAGTCTGGCGAGGGCAATCAATACCCACCCGCACACGGTTTTCCGGCACTTCGACAAGCCATCACTTCTCACCAGAAGAGGTTTTATTCCATTGATCTAAATCCGGATACAGATGTTGTTGTCACAACAGGGGCATCGGAGGCAATTGCATCAAGCCTGTTGGCACTTGTGGAACCGGGCCATGAAGTGGCGTTCTTCGATCCCGCATTTGATGTGTACCGAGCGGGAATCGATCTTGCCGGCGCTACCCCCGTGGGCGTGCCATTCAAGGTAAATGCTGATGGACAACTACGCCCCGATATCGATCGGTTAGCCAGTGCGATCACGCCACGCACGCGTGTCCTGCTGATGAATTCACCGCATAACCCCTCAGGGGTGGCCTTCACTCCCGAGGAAATGCAAGGAATCGCGAACATTGCTATTGAACATGACCTGGTCGTGATTTCCGATGAAGCATATGAACACCTGTGGTTTCCTGGCCACCGCCATATTCCATTCGCCACCCTTGCTGGAATGGCTGAGCGAACCATCACGATCGGTTCGGGTGGAAAGAGTTTCTCTTTCACCGGTTGGAAAGTCGGATGGGCAACAGGTCCCTCCAACTTAATTGCCGCGGTTCGTGCCGTGAGACAACACTTAAGTTATGTATCCGGTGGACCATTCCAGGTGGCCATGGTGACCGCCCTCGGACTACCCGATGAGTACTTCACTGAATTTCGCAATGGGCTTCACGCACAACGGGATCAGCTCAGCACCGGTTTAGCGCACTTAGGGTTACGAGTTCTCCCCACCGAAGGTACTTACTTTCTAAGTACCGATATTTCCTCGCTCGGTTACACCGATGGCATGGAGTTCTGTCGAATGCTGCCACCCACATTCGGGGTGGCAGCAATTCCATTTCAGGTGTTCACTGAAGGAGGAACCGGTTTCACTACGTATGTGCGCTGGGCCTTTTGCAAGAAACCT
>CAZVLV010000159.1:0-4328 GCA_964628015.1 uncultured Aquiluna sp.
GATGTTATGGCGCTTTCATGCCCAGATGCTACCGTTCGCGATTTCTGCGGCCAAATTAAAACTTTCTTGGCGGCTGTTACTAGAGCGCGTCTGTTGCCGTCGAATGCGCAGGCTGTGACGGGCCACTCTGGATGCTGATTCTCCGCATTGATGTGCTGTACCTGTTGGCGCCATTAAAACATTACCGAGAATCAGTTTGTTTGTTCGAGGCTGTTATCGTACGCATCGCAAGGTGCGGGTATCCCATATGTTGAGCACACGATCGGTGTCAAGAGAGATGAGCGTATTAGTCGCCTCATGCATGCAAAGTGACTGCAAAATTGTCACAATAATCCAGTGTCTGACGCGATGCTGGAGATCACCTGAACGCTCGCTTGATGCCCCTCCAACGTAAATACAGGCGTCGAAATGCTGATTTGCCACAACAATATTGCGCGCCCGAGGCCACAGCTCGCGAGCCAATTGGCCAAGATTCACTTCTCCCCTCCGAGACATCTCTGTAGAGCGAGCATCCCCTACATGTGAGTTATGTGCCCAAACAACAATTTTTGAATGACCAACCTCTTTGAGCATGAATGAATGAATTTCATAAAGCATCTCGAGCATGTGAGTATCCCGTATGTTCCATGAAGATGTGTGACTGCGATACATCTCTCGGTAATACTGCTCTGCCTTAACAACTAATTGAGCATTTCTCTCCGCGAAAAAGAATTCCTCACGCTCCAGTGAATTATTGGATCCAAGAATTGATGACTCCATTCTTCTCAATTCCATCAATTGTTCGAGAACCTGAGTTTCGCATGAGGCAGCGATATTGATTCGCGTTGCATGTCCGTATCGGTGCCCCTCGGATTCATGAATATCAAAACACGAGTATCGGTGCCTTGCTCGCTCCGCAAATTTTGAATTCACTGCCTCTAAATAGTTCACAACTGCATTCTTAGATGCTTGAAGGCTATATAGATCGAGTCCATAAAATCCGACGTGCGCTTGGCTTGTTTCTTGCATGTGGTTATATTTGTGAAGCCACTCCACGAATAAGGCTACGTCGGTATTTCGCCACATCCAAGATGGAAATCGAGTGAAGTCCCGCAGCGACTCCTCTGCATTCTGATCTACACCTTGACCTCTGATGTATCGATTCACACGATACGCATCGGGCCAATCCGCTTCTACAGCAATTGCGTTGAACCCCTTCTTCTGAATAAGTTCCTTAGTAATTCTTATGCGCTCTCGGTAAAACTCATGTGTGCCATGACTTGCCTCACCAATGAGTACGATTCGAGAGTCGCCAACCATGTCGAGAAGTGACAGATAGTCAATCTGACTACCCGTAATTAAGGAATAAGACTTTACGAAATTCTGGGTGTGAGCTTGAATGATTTTCATAGTGAAATGTTTTCTGCTTTGCGAAATTGATTCACGCCCAGAAAACAAATTGTCCAATTATTGACCGGTCAGATGAAACCAATCGAGAACACATTCCCCAAGTCACGTGACCAAGATATGGAAGTGATAGGTAACGCACATTCCACTTTTACTCAATTGGGGATCATCATGGTTATGCCAGAGTTTAAGAATCGATCGGATGCAGGTCAGGCGCTTGCAAGGGCAGTCGAATCACACCGCACTAAACGACCCTTGGTGCTAGGGCTTCCGCGTGGTGGAGTTCCTGTGGCCTGGGAAATGGCTCGTGTGCTTGACACTGATCTCGACGTCCTCGTAATACGAAAGCTCGGTGTTCCATGGCACCCCGAGCTCGCCTTCGGAGCGGTGGGTGAAGGCGGCATTACTGTTATTGATGGGGAGGTTTGCGCGGCGCTCGGGTTGTCCGAAAGTGAAGTCGAGTCCGTCATTCGTCAAGAACGAGCCGAATTGACTAGGCGAGTGACCTTGTTTCGGGGTTCCCAGCCAATGGCAGATGTGTCGAATCGCGAAGTGATTCTTGTAGATGACGGAATGGCAACAGGTTCCACAATCCTCGCAGCAGTTGAGGTGCTTCGAGGCAAGGGTGCAGCGCGCATTGTCGTTGCCGTGCCCGTTGCTTCCCGCCAAGCACTCTCTCGAATTGCATCAAAAGTCGATGAGATTGTGTGCCTTCAGACTCCGGATCCATTCTTTTCGGTGGGAATGCACTATCAGAACTTTCCCCAGGAAAGCGATGACCAAGTGAGGACACTTCTTGCTGGGATGGGTTCGCTGCCCGTCTTTATTCCGACGAAGGACTCACTGGGGAGATCGATTCTCCTGCCTGGGTCTCTCACCCTTCCCATAGATATCAAAGGAATTGTGATATTCGCTCACGGGAGTGGGAGCAGTCGATTTAGTTCCCGCAATGTACACGTGGCTCAGATTCTTAACAACGCAGGAATTGGCACTTTGCTTTTCGACCTTCTCACCGCAGAGGAGGCTGAAGATCGCAGTAACGTATTTGACATAACCCTCTTGGCTTCGCGAGTTGAGTCGGCAATCGATTATTTACAAGCACATGAAGAGTGGGTTCACGCACCTATCGGATTATTCGGAGCAAGCACGGGAGCTGCCGCTGCCTTAGTCGCCGCAAGTCGACGCCCGAAAGCTGTGCAGGCTGTCGTTTCCCGAGGCGGCAGACCAGATTTAGCTGGCTCTGTATTGCCCTTCGTTGATGCGCCAACACTCTTGATCGTGGGGGGCCGCGATCACTCCGTCATCGGCTTTAATGAGTTGGCATCCGAACGATTGGGTTGTCCTCATGAGCTTGTTCTGATTCCGGGAGCGACACATTTATTCGAGGAGCCTGGAACATTGGATAAGGCGGCACTGATGGCTCGTGACTGGTTCGCGGCAAACCTTCCCGCACATCTCGTCTTTGGGAGGTTCAACTAAAAATGCACGCCAGTTGGTTACCGAAGATCGCATTACTCTGATGTCCACAACAATTTCCCTTTAGCGAGTTAGGTGAAACATCATGAAAAGGAATCACAGATCCCTACTACTCATCTCAACACTCCTCCTATCGGCCCTGATGACCGCCTGCTCATCCTCTGACACTGTGCCAAGTGGTTCATCCGGCAATGTGCCAGCACAGGTGACCGTTGTGCCGGAAGGCTCCGATCCAAAAATGGGACCACTATGTGATCAGATAATTGCAGATGCCTACAACCCCGAAGATGCCGCCGCTATAGCAGAATCAGAAGGATTCACCTCGAGAATTGGCACCATTGATGGGGAGCCCCAAGCCGTCACTTTGGACTACCGACTAGATCGCTTTACGTTCACGGTCGATGATGGCGTTGTCACGGATTGTGTCATCGGATGAAACGGGCAACACGAAATGCACCGCGTTCGCCGTGAACTGATTTCGGCAAAGTAACAACAGCACAATGAACGTCAGTCATATTGTCAGTCAGTGCACCTAGCAGTATGAACTCCCAAGGTAGTATTAAGTATCCATTCTTGATCAAAGAATCTCAAGGATCAAAGACGACCTGGGTCGAAGTATCTGTTGGACATGGTGGTCGCGGATTTTCTCCCCGGCTGTCTAAATCACTCTGAATGTATTCAATTGTTTGAACAATAGGTTCTGGAGTGACAGAGCCGGGAGTTTGAATAAAGGGACTATCAAGGAAAACAATGACGACCAAGGAACCAACGGCTACGAAGATTGGCCCGATGATCAATACAGCATGCCCCCATCCCGGTTTACTTCTATCGGCAAACGTAAACAAAGACGCAATGGTGAGAACCGAACCGAAAATCAAAATAAAGTAAATAATGGGCGGGACATTCCAATCCACCACAGCGAATCTCTGTTCTCGCGCCGTGGCCAGGTTGGTGTTTCCAGATTCCCAAATTGATAAACCACTTCCAGCAAGCTTTTGCCCCTCCTTGGAGGAAATAGCGTTGTCCATCGCAATCATGGTTTGTTGAACTGGACCAAGCAAATCAATATTTCCTTGACTTAACTCTTCCCACTCCACCGTGCTGACCAGAGTTGCATAACAGAGAAGATCGGCGCGCAACTGGGACTGAAGCGGTTCTTCAATAAATGACGCAGCCCTGTACATCTGCAAGATTGCTGATCCCTCAGCGCGTACTGCTTGTTGCGCGGATGTGTACTGGGTGAAAGCGGCTGAGAATGTGAAGGAAATGAGCAGGGTCATTGCGCCGGCCGTTACTGCATAAACGTTTGTGGGGATTCGATCCGCTAACGAACCCTCAGGGCTCTTTCTGCTGGCAGCCCACATGACCAGACCACCCACAAGCATGGCCAACACAATCGAACCTATGCCCAGCCATAAAGTCACAGGAGAAACCTAGCCTCAACATATTCATGAAGAAAGGTTTTG
>CAZVLV010000160.1:0-4290 GCA_964628015.1 uncultured Aquiluna sp.
ATGACTCCTGAGGAAGCAGCTCAGAAGTGGATCGACGCTAATAAGGAAACCGTCAACGGCTGGCTTGCCGGCACTGGCGCATCCATCAGCTAGTAACAATTAGTGAAAGCCCGGTCGGGAAACTGGCCGGGCTTTCCTATATCTCCTGTGAAGGTATTTCCATGCGCATTGAAGTAGCGATTGATGTGAACAACCCTGAACTAATGATCAGCTTCTACGAAAAGCTCTTGGGTTATCACGCACATCACCTAGACAACGAACGCTACGGACAAGAACAGATCTACTACTCGGCGGTCGACCCAACCGGCGTTGGCCCCAAACTGATTTTCCAACTGGTCAGCGAGAAAGTCAGTGTGAAAAACCGTATCCATCTGGATCTTCACGTTGCCGACATTGAAGCAACAGCCAATCACGCGGTGGAGCTCGGCGCCTCTCGAATTGATCACTCCCCCATAGAAGAAGCTGGCACGGCCTGGATCCGATTAACCGATCCCGAAGGCAATATCCTGTGTGTAGTTGAAGATATTCACTAGCAATAGACACGTAAATAGTCATCTGAGATAGGAGCACAACGTGGCCGTCGGTTGGTTTGAGATTCACGTCAACGACATGCAAAGAGCGACAGACTTCTATCAGGAAGTTTTTCAGGTGGCTCTTGAAGATGTCTCAGATGTCCCCGACGAATCACACACCAGAAGTTTTCCCATGTCTGAGGAACCAGACGGTGCGAATGGTGCGCTAGTGAAATCTGATCTGCTGAGCCCCGCATCTGGCGGCACTATCGTCTATTTCGAGGTTGAGGATTGCGCTGTCGAAGAAGCTCGCGTGGTTGATGCAGGTGGGCGCGTGATTGATCCAAAGAAATCCATTGGACCCTACGGATTTATGTCAATCTGCCAGGACACCGAGGGAAATCATTTTGGATTGCATTCAATGAACTAACTGGTTGCGAAGTATTTCTTACCAGGAGTGGAGCTGAGGGGAATCGAACCCCTGGCCTTCTCATTGCGAACGAGACGCGCTACCAACTGCGCTACAGCCCCTTAGGAGGGCAAACAGTAGCAGCGGTTCTTACTTCATGAAACCGATGCGACCTATTCGTTCACAGCACGTGGCTGGTAGGAAGCATTCGGGCGGATGATTGGGATTTCTGTGGTGTCATCGGCTGCATTCGCGACCGGATTTCGCACCAAATCTTCGGAGCGCATTGCGGGCCTGCGCATGCCGCGAGCAGCTTGCACCATTGCTTCGCCAGACCAGTCGCCATTGCGCTCAATATTTCGGGGAACGGCCGTGGCCCGTGGTGAACCCACATAACTCGGCAGAGTTTGCGGGACTGCATCCCAGGCGCCCTCAGGGTTGTCGTCCTCCCATGGATCCCATTGCGCAAATTCATCCAGCTCACTCTTTTGACGCTCAGCGCGCTCACGTGCTGACATGCGTCGCGCGGGAACTTCAACCATCTCCGCGTCAAACTCTTCGATGTCAACGCCGTCCGCATCAAATTCTTCAGAGACAAAGGTTTCCCGCCGCGAAACGCGTGGGGACACAGCGCCTCGCGACCGCTGCGAGGCTGTGAGTGCGGATGCGATTAAGAACGAACCGAGTAACACCGCAATGACGACGGTGATGGCCATGGGAACAAAACCCGTAAATGTGCCTACCAAACTCAGAAACAACAAAGCCGTGAGCGATGCCATGACCATTGTCCGGCGCTTCGTGGCAACAACACTTGCATGGGTGCGGTGGCGTGACTGCGACATGTGGTTCTCCCCGAGTTGATGTTCGCGGTAGGCGAGACTGTCCTTTTTTCCCAGTGACTTCATGGCGGAACTGAAACGCGCAGTTGAACGCACTTCGCTGATTTGATCGTGCCGCTTTAACCAGATAGGAATCAGAACGGCAGCCCACAGAGCGATAATCGCTACGTAAATCAACCCTGTCACATGCGAAACACTAGGTGTTTATGGGGAAAACCCCCTGTATTGCGATGCTTTAGCCGGGCGTGTCGCGAAAGCGAACATAGGACACGTGATCGCGCCAATCACCATCAATATGTAAATATCTGGGACGAAAAGACTCAATGTGGTAGCCACATTTTTCAGCGACATTGCGCGATGCAATGTTTTCCGGGCGAATATTGATTTCAATTCGGTGCATCTGCATGGAGTTAAGGCAGTAGTCGGTGGCTAACGCGACAGCACGCGTCATGAGTCCCTGTCCCGATACGGCTTGATCGATCCAGTAGCCAAAATATGCTCCCCTGGACGACCCTCCCCAGATCGAACCGACCGTGAGTTGACCAACAAATTTCCCTTGATATTCAATGGCAAATGGCAATGCTCGGCCTTCGCGGGCCTCACGCCGCATGAGGCGCAGCATGGTGAAGAACGTCGGGGGTCGCATACCCGCCACCTTGCCTTCCGGAGGCATCGTGGCGTCCCATGGTTGCAGGTAATCTGCATTGCGAAGGCGGATCTCTCGCCACTGTCCGCGGTCACTGAATCGCAAGGGTCGTAACACAAGATCTCCGTCGGTGAGAACAACGGGCCAATACCCAGGGATCGTCACGAGCCCTCTTGCTGGGAGTTGCAGAATTCTTTGAGCCAAGCGGTCAGGTCTGGGCCAATGTCTTCGCGCTCACTAGCCAGCTGGATTACCGCCTGTAAATAACTGAGTTTGTCGCCTGTGTCATAACGGCGACCGGAGAACACCACCCCTCGAACACCACCGCCCTCACTAGCGGGCATGGTTGCCAGCACTCGGAGGGCATCGGTGAGTTGTATTTCACCTCCGCGCCCGGCCTTCGTCTTTTCCAGAACCGCATACACGGCCGGATCGAGGATGTACCTACCAATAATTGCGTAATTACTCGGGGCTTCAGCAAACGTTGGCTTCTCGACCAGATCGGTAACCGCGAAGGATCCTTCGAAATTATCCGCTTCTACAGCAACACAGCCGTACAGTGAAATGCTTTCCATAGGGACCTGCATCAGACACAGCACGGATCCACCGCATTGGTTGCGCACCGCAATCATGCGATCAAGAATCGGATCTCGAGGATCAATCAGGTCATCGCCAAGGAGTACGGCAAATGGCTCCTGCCCCACGTGTTGTTCAGACATTAGAACCGCGTGACCAAGTCCAAGGGGATCTCCCTGGCGAACATAATGAATTCGGGCCAAGTCACTGGACTCACGAACCTGCTGTAGTCGCTCCGAGTCCCCTTTCCCCTCGAGCACATGCTCTAGTTCCAAGTTGCGATCAAAGTGATCCTCGAGGGGTCGCTTACTGCGCCCTGTCACAAAGAGAACGTCAACGAGTCCAGCCGCGACAGCTTCTTCGACAACATATTGGATGGCGGGCTTGTCAACAACCGGCAGCATTTCTTTGGGGGTGGCCTTGGTCGCGGGCAGGAATCGAGTACCCAACCCAGCCGCAGGGATTACCGCCTTGCGCACACTGTTCTCACTACCGCCAGAACTCATGGGAAGACCTTACGGCACCATATATATGTGTCCACTCCTTCAGCGCAAGATTTCCCCTTGGCCGAGGCTCCGCCCGCTGCTAAGAAGGATCTGCTTGCAGCTAAGAAAGACCTGCGCTCTCGATTACGAGCCGAACGAAAGGCTCGGGCTGCGGAAAATCTGTCAGACTGTGAAACCCGAATGTCTGCTCACATCATGGATGTCATCGGCGAGCTACCTCCCGGAGATATTGCGGTGTATGTGTCCATGCCCAGTGAACCGCCGACAGGTCAACTGCGGCGCGAATTGAAAGCACGTGGTTTTCGCCCACTCATTCCGCGAGTGAACGGATCTGATTTACAGTGGGCTTCAGACACAGATGTAACTGAATGGGACACGAATGTGTTCGGTACACAGGAACCCACCAATGAATTTGTTGAAGACCAACTACATGCACTGAAAAAGTGCGTCGCGATCATTGTCCCCGCCCATGCAGTAGATCCCCAAGGAATGCGCCTTGGTCAAGGCAAAGGTTTCTATGATCGCGCTCTCGAATTCACCCGTGCAGCGGAATCAAAGCCTTTACTCATCAGCCTGACATTTGATAGCGAGTATCTCCAGGAAGTACCCCATGAATCACATGACATTCCGGTAGATGTCAGTGTGACCGAATCAACCGTTCGCTGGTTTCATACTCCCGACTAAAGCACTAGCTATTCCTTGGCACAAGAGTCAATATTGATGCTGCCGATTGACCCAGGTAGCGCGATTTCCCATAATGCGATTTCCCACGATGCGATGTCCCTCAAATGGTGTCCAACTA
>CAZVLV010000161.1:0-4283 GCA_964628015.1 uncultured Aquiluna sp.
GCCTCGGCAACCTTCATGGCGACATAGCTTGACCTCATGGCAACCACAGGGTCATTGTCAAGAAACAGGTCGTAGATCTCGTCCAGAATCTCGGGGGACCGAGCCACCTGATCGATGATGGTCGGTGCTTGACCGACCGATGTGCGCGTGCCACCGGATAAGTGGTCGCGGAGGGCCTTTGCCATGAATCGAGATTATCGGTGGATTCGTCTACTGCTCAATCACGCACCAACTTCCGCGGCCTCGCCTGCCGTGATGCGCAGCAGCTCGTCGTAACTCGTGGGGAATACGTAGTGCGGGTGTCCGCCGGCCGCCCACACGACGTCGTACTTCGAGAGCGCGACGTCCACGATGGTGCGAAGCGGTTCGGGGTGCCCAACGGGTGCTACACCACCAATGGCGAATCCGGTCGCTTGGCGGACATCGTCGGCGGTTGCTTTCGTGACATCGGAGACGGCAAGGATTGCGGCAACGGTATTGGTGTTAACCCGATGCTTGCCCGAGGCAATAACCAGAATCGGTTTCCCATCGGCCAGAAAAATCAGTGAACTGGCAATTTGCCCCACTTCGATCCCAAGGGCTGCGGCAGCTTCTTGGGCGGTGCGCGCGCTGTCATCGAGGCGCCGGACCTCGCCGGTGACTCCCAGAAGCTTCAAGGTGTTACGGACATGGATAACGGACGGCTGCTCGGTGGTTTCACTCACAGGGGGAGTCTAGTAATGGTTCTCCCAGCGAATTCCCTCACAAATACAAGCCTGATTCGCCCGGGGTTGACGAATGTCAGTGGCTCGGTCTATCTTTAGCTTGTTCGAACATCTGTTCGAAGGTGGGTGTCAGAGCCTGCTGGAACGCAGGTGTTCGAACTGCCTCCCGGTCCTGGATTCGCGGCTAGGTGCGGGTCAGGTCAGCAGAGCAGCGCAAGCTGCCACATGACCACAGTCACCGGGGTCGTCTCGACCCCGACCCCGGTGACTGTTCCAGGCGAATGGAATTTCATGCAATGTGGTAACTGGGTCGAGCACAAGTACAACTCGGGTCGAGAAATTACTAGATGTTGTGGCAGGCATTAGTCCGCCACCTCGACTCGAAGGGACACACGTCATGATGGGGAAATTCACCCAGCGTCCAGCGGTTGAACTTGTGTATTCGGCCAAAAAAAGTTTGGGCGAGGCACACCAATCACTCCTTCCCCATGATCGCTATGCCGCGGCGCATCTTGCTGCTTTGCGGGCTGCCGCTGCTGTTCTTGCTGATCGGGCGCAAGTTGATACAAGCCCACGTCGTCACCGGATTCGTAGTGTGTGGGAAGTTCTCCCTCGAATCGCCCCTGAGTTTTCGGAATGGGCAGATTTTTTTGCGGCTGGTGCTCGCAAGCGAGCGTCAGCTGAAGCAGGCATACCGTGCGTGACCGCTCGTGAAGCTGACGATCTTCTTCGTGACTCTGAACGTTTCCTTGTGCGTGTTGCCGAGACACTCAATTTATTAGAGCAGTCGAGTATCCCTGTGGTTAATGCACGCATGCAGCGTGTGAGCTGAATTATCACCATTGGGGTGGTCATATGGTGGATTCATTTGCTCATTTGCAGGTTCATTCCGGTTATTCTCTGCAGTACGGAACCACACAGCCTGATGCATTAGTGCAGCGTGCTGCGGAACTTAATCAGAACATTATTGGTTTAACCGACCGCAATGGGCTTTATGGAGCGGTGCAGTGGGCTCGAGCATGCATGAAGTCGGGAATAGCTCCAGTCCTAGGAGTAGATCTTGCTGTTGAACGCACCGAACAGATAGTTACATCGGGTGCGGGTATTCGTCGTACCCCTGCGCACGGTGGTATCTGGATTGACGAAACACAGCCGCGAGTCACACTTCTTGCGTCCAACGCGGTTGGTTGGGCTTCACTTTGTCGACTTGTTTCTGCAGCACATGCGTCCCCGCATAAATCACCATTACTGCCATGGACAGCGCTGGCCAAGCACCATGCTGGGATTGTTGTGCTTCTTGGTGCCGACTCTGAAGTGGGTCAAGTACTCAGTGCGGGAAAGGTTCATCGAGCAGCAGCACTTCTTCGGCCGTGGCGTGCAATCTTTGATCGTTATCTCGGAGTTTCAGTGACCTCGCACCGAGCAGGTCGTGGCCATAAGTACTCCACCGAGAATGCCGCACAACTTTTGGCAGGGGCGCGTAGTGAAAAATTACCGGCTATTGTGACGAATGCGGTTCGTCATCTCACTTCAGATCAGGCTCGCGTTGCCGATGTTTTAGATGCAGCACGGCACATTATTTCACTTGATTCTCGCTATCTGACTCGAAATACTGGCGAGGGATATCTCAAAAGCGGTCAGGCCATGCAGCAGATTGCTGCGGAAATCTGCCAACACATGGGGGAGCGTGACCCGAGAAGACTTCTGCGTGACACCAGGCATCTAGCGGAGTACTGCGCACTTGATCCTGAAACTGATCTCGGGTTGGGTTCGGTGTTTGTCCCCGAACTCGATGTCATCCTGGGACGCCCGGTGTCTGAGCCAGAGCGGGAAGCAAACGTTCTTCTATTGCAGCGATGTGAAGCCGAACTCCCGGTGCGCTACACCCGAGCTGACGATCGTGCGGTAGCGCAATATCGACTCGAGCAGGAAATGCGCACTATTACCCATCTTGGATTCTCAGGATATTTCCTGACCGTTGCCCATGTTGTCGACATGATCAAAGAGCGGGGTGTTCGAGTTGCCGCCCGCGGGTCAGGTGCTGGCAGTGTGGTTAATTACCTTTTAGGTATTTCAGGGGTAGATCCCATTGCGCAAAACCTCCTGATGGAACGTTTTCTCACTCCACTGCGCCGAGTCCTCCCTGATATCGACATTGATGTTGAATCCGATCGCAGGCTTGACGTGTATCAGTGGATCTTTGACAAATTTGGAAGTGATCGAATTGCAACCGTCTCCATGATGGAGACATATCGAGCGCGTTCTGCTATCAGAGATGTGTGTATGGCATTCTGTATGCCCACATCAGAGATTGACGCATTTGCGAAATCATTTCCACATATTCGGGCACGTAATGTGAAGTCTGCTCTCGAAGATCTTCCCGAACTCCGAAACTCGTCTTTTGGAAGGCTGGCGGCTCAAGGAGAACTTAGTAACTTCTTAAATATCGTGGAAAGTCTTGATGGATTGCCCCGCCATATTGCCATGCATCCGTGTGGTGTGGTTCTTTCTGATCTCACCTTGCTAGACCGAACTCCTGTGCAAAATGGTGCCGCAGGTTTTCCCATGTCGCACTTTGATAAACATGATGTCGAGCACATGGGTCTCCTTAAACTTGATGTCCTCGGTGTCCGAATGCAATCTGCCATGGCGCACGCACTCAATGAAGCAGAGCGGGTCACGGGGGAGCGTCCGATCATTGACGGAACAACCCTTGATGACCCTGAGACATTTGCACTCATTCAATCAACGCGAACGCTAGGTTGTTTTCAAATTGAATCACCGGGTCAGCGGGAGTTGGTGGGTAAATTTGCCCCGGAAACATTCAATGATCTGATCATCGATATTTCACTTTTTCGTCCGGGCCCGGTCAAGTCCGACATGATTAATCCATTCCTTCGCGCCCGGCAAGGGTGGAATAAAACAGAGTATCCGCACCCAGATCTGCGACCAGCACTTGAGGAAACCTATGGCGTTGTCGTGTATCACGAACAAGTCCTTCGCACTTTCAGTGTGTTCACAGGCTGTTCTTTGGCAGAAGCGGATGAATACCGACGTTCCATGGGTTCCCCAGAAGGCCAGAGTGAAGTCCGAACATGGTTTTATCCCGCTGCACTGAAACGCGGTTATCAACTTGAGCAGGTTGATCGCGTGTGGGAGATTCTGCGAGCCTTTGCATCCTTTGGTTTCTGTAAGGCGCACGCCGCAGCATTTGCTTTACCCACCTATCAATCGGCTTGGTTAAAGGCGCATCACCCTGCTGCTTTTTATTGTGGGTTGCTTACCCACGACCCAGGCATGTATCCCAAGAGGTTGATTCTCGACGATGCCCGAAACTTCGGAGTCCCTATTCTCGGATTAGATGTCAATCGCTCTGCAGATGCATATCGACTCGAAGAAGTAGAAGATTCTTCATCTTCGTGGGGCATTCGAATCCCTTTCACAGATGTCAAAGAAATATCACAAGAAGAAATTGATCGACTGGTTCACGGACAGCCGTACTCATCGCTTTCTGACCTATGGCAGCGAGCCCACCCATCTACTCCTGTCGTAGAAAATCTCGTTGTAGCCGGTGGGTTT
>CAZVLV010000162.1:0-4261 GCA_964628015.1 uncultured Aquiluna sp.
TCGTCGGTGATGTGGGCATCGAAGTCACCAACATTGGCACACATGACCATGCCTACCCCCGTGTGTTGTGCTCCCAACACGACAAGCTGAACTGCACCGGGGTATGCAGATGAGCCTGCCGCAATACCCACTACACCGCGCGAGTACTTGTAGGCATCAGGTTGGGGTTCGTGAAAAAACTCTTCAGCTCCTTCGGGGAGCATCACTTGTAGTGACGGAGCCTCGTCCCACTCCACACCAATATCGACAATTTCAACCTCGCCCGCCAACTCCGATCCCGGACTCAACACAAGTCCTGGCTTTAATGCACCAAAAGTAAAAGTGAGGTCGGCATGCACGCTGGCATCAAGTCTGCATTCACCTGTGTCCGCATTCACTCCACTGGGAATGTCGACACTGACAACAAATGGTTGGTTATTGATCCACTGCGCCAAAGGTGAATCCACCGGCCTACCGCTACCCAATCCCGCAATGCCATCGATCACCAGATCGACATCCAGGGCACTGCAATCTGCCACGGTCCCACCGGAGAAAAGGAAAGCGCTCATGGCTTCGGGGTGAAAAGCACCCGGCACCACACAGTGTGCGGTTACCTTGACACCACGCCGTGACAGATAGGCGCCCGCATACAGGGCATCTCCCCCGTTATTTCCTGGGCCAACAACTACGGTCGCAGTTGTGCCATAGACGCGGCCATAGATTTCTTGGAGTGCTTGGGCACAGCCGACCCCAAGCGCAAATGACGCTCGCTGCATGAGTTCACCAGGAGCCGTGATGGCAAATGCCCGTTCTTCAGCCGCACGCACCTGCTCCCCGCTATAAACCGGGAGGATTCCGCTCATGAGGGGCTCAATTACTCGACGGTGACGGACTTAGCGAGATTGCGTGGTTGATCAACATCGTGGCCCTTCACCGTTGCCATTTCACACGCAAAAATTTGTAATGGAACAACGGATACCAGCGGTTGCATCAAGGTAGGTACGGCCGGGATGCGAATAATGTGATCGGCAAAAGGCACGATGCTTTCATCGCCTTCTTCAGCGATCGCAATGACATGTGCACCGCGTGCACGCACCTCTTGAATATTCGACACGATTTTGTCATGAAGTACAGCGCGGCCTCGCGGTGACGGAACTATTACCACCACCGGAATGCCTTCTTCGATCAGCGCAATCGGACCGTGCTTGAGTTCACCCGCAGGGAAGCCTTCAGCGTGCATGTACGCCAGCTCTTTGAGTTTGAGTGCGCCTTCTAATGCCACGGGGTATCCCACATGGCGGCCAAGGAAAAGAACGGAGCGAGCATCGGCAAGTTCCCGTGCCAACGCTCGAACAGGTTCGGCCGTGTCGAGAACCAAATCCACTTTCTGGGACATGTCATTGAGATCGGCCAACACGGCCCTGATTTCATCCTCAAACATGCTGCCTCGCACTTGTGCGAGGAAAAGACCGACAAGATAGGTCGCGGTGATCTGCGTGAGGAATGCCTTGGTGGATGCCACCGCTATTTCAGGACCGGCATAGGTGTAGATCACTGCATCGGATTCACGTGGAATCGTGGATCCCACGGTGTTGCAAATAGCGAGGGTGCGAGCACCTTGTTCCTTGGCGTAACGCAGCGCCATGAGTGTGTCCATGGTTTCACCGGATTGCGAGATCGCAATCACGAGTGCGTCTGGCCCAACGATCGGATCGCGATAACGGAATTCACTTGCCAGCTCGACATCAACAGGCAGGTGTGTCCAATGTTCAATTGCGTATTTAGCCAACATGCCCGCGTGTGCCGCCGTTCCGCAGGCAACAACAATCACCTTGTTGATTTCACGCAGCACCACCGGATCAATATTGAGTTCATCGAGTGTGATTCGGTGTGATTCATCGATGCGGCCGAGCAGTGAATCCTTTACCGCTTTGGGTTGCTCATAAATCTCTTTGAGCATGAAGAGATCGTGACCACCTTTTTCAGCAGCTGCGGTATCCCAGTCAATGGTGAAGGGTTTGGGCTGAACAGGGTTGCCTGAGAAGTCGGTGACTTCCACCGAGTCGGCGCGCAAAATCACGATTTGGTCTTGGCCTAGTTCCAGTGCGTTCTTTGTGTACTCCACAAATGCGGCGACATCGGATGCCAGGAAGTTTCCATCTGTTCCCAAGCCCACAACTAATGGTGAATTTCGGCGAGCACCCACCACGAGATCCGGTTGGTCGCGGTCAATGACCACCAGGGTGAATGCGCCCTCCAGTCTCGAACACACAGCCTGCATTGCTTTGGGTAGATCGTTACCGAGTTCAGGGAGCATGTGATCAATGAGATGGGCAACGATCTCGGTATCGGTTTCTGATTCCAGCACCACCCCGGTGTGCTCCAACTCGGCACGAAGTCTCTGGAAGTTCTCAATGATCCCGTTGTGAATCACTGCCACCCGACGATTGGAACTGACATGGGGATGAGCGTTGCCATCGGTAGGGCCGCCGTGGGTTGCCCACCGAGTGTGGCCAATGCCGGTAGTGGATTCCGGGAGCGGGTCGGCACCCAAGAGGGTTTCCAAGTTAACCAGCTTGCCGGCCTTCTTGCGTATCTCGATCTTGCCGTCTGCGATCACCGCTACCCCAGCGGAGTCATAGCCGCGGTATTCCATGCGCCGCAATCCGGCCACGACTACCTCAAGGGCCTGCTTTTGGCCTACATAACCCACAATTCCGCACACACGCTCAGCCTACCGCCCGCTAGTGGGCCTCCCCGTTTCCTCGATGCCTTGTGCCTACGGGTTGATCCATTCAATGACAGGGAAGCAGGCAAATCCTCGATCACAAGACCTTCGATTACAGGTCCCTCGATCACAGATACAGAGGCCAGTATCGAGGCCTTGGGTCGCTCACAGATATGTGCGGGCGGCGTTACAGGGCTAGTTCAGCGGTAATGACGCGGGCCAGCTGCTCGGCCACACGCTGGGCAGCCACCTGACTCTCCGCTTCCACCATGACGCGAATGACCGGTTCGGTACCGGATGGGCGCAAAAGAATGCGGCCACTGCCGTCCATGGCACTCTCGAGTAGTTCGACTTCGGCGGTAATGCGTGCGTTCGATTCGAGGGCGTCGCGATCGACGCCGCTGACATTAATGAGGACCTGGGGCATTTTTTCTACCACGCTGGCGAGTGTTGCCAGGGTTGAGCCCGATTGGGCGACGATGTGCAGTAAATGCAGGGCGGTGAGAATGCCATCGCCCGTGGTTCCGTGTTCACTCATGACCACGTGTCCACTTTGTTCGCCACCAAGGGTGTAACCATTGGCGCGCATTTCTTCGAGGACATAGCGGTCGCCAACAGCGGTGGCAACAACGTGAATTCCTGCAGCACTCATGGCGTGATTGAAACCAAGGTTGGCCATGACGGTGCTGACTACGGTATTGCTAACGAGTGTTCCTGATTGGGATTTCGCAATAGCGAGAATTCCCAAAATATGATCACCATCAACATCATTGCCGTGCGCATCGATAGCAAGGCAGCGATCAGCATCACCGTCAAAAGCGATACCTGCATCGGCACCGTGTTCCACAACAGCTGCACGAAGATCCTCAATGTGGGTGCTTCCGCAACCTTCATTGATATTGAGTCCATTGGGTGCTGCGTGGATTGCAATTACTTCAGCACCTGCCCGGCGCAGAGCCTCCGGTCCCACCAGTGATGCCGCGCCATTGGCGCAATCAACAACCACCTTCAGCCCAACAAGTGGTGTTCCGTGAGGCAATGTGCTGAGTAGATGGGAAACAAAGACCGAACCTGCATCCGTATCGGTAATCACCCGACCAACATCTGCTCCAATTGGTCGTTCCCAGGGTTCGCCAATGCGCGCTTCAATGGCTTCTTCCAGGGAATCGTCCAGTTTGTGACCACCGCGAGCAAAAAACTTTATGCCGTTGTCTGGCATCGGGTTGTGCGAAGCAGAGAGCATGACACCGAGGTCAGCATCGGTATGAGCGGTGAGGAAGGCCACGGCGGGTGTGGGAAGTGCACCCACGAGTGTGACATCGATTCCTGCGCTGGCTAAGCCAGCGACAACAGCGGCCTCAAGGAATTCACCACTGGCTCGCGTGTCCCGACCTACGATTGCTCGGGGTCGGTGACCCGCGAAAACACCAGCATCGGCAAGTACATGCGCGGCCGCCACCGATAAATCGAGTGCTAGTTCGGCGGTGAGATCTTTATTGGCTAAGCCCCGGACACCGTCGGTACCGAAAAGGCCCATGCAATTAGCGCTTGCTG
>CAZVLV010000163.1:0-4215 GCA_964628015.1 uncultured Aquiluna sp.
GAGGCTCCTGCACAACTTGGCCCTGAGTTTGACGACACACCCGATAATTTCGGGCGTGTAGCGGCCAGTACGGCCCGACAGGTACTCCTTGGTAGGTTACGCGAAGCCGAAGGCGATGCAACCCTCGTTGAATTTACGGGCCGAGAGGGGGATCTGGTTTCTGGCGTAATTCAACAGGGAACAAACCCGCGAATGATTCGCGTTGACTTAGGCAAGATTGAGGCTAATTTGCCTCCAGAGGAACAGGCGCCCGGCGAGATATACGCTCACGGAGAAAGAATTAAGTGCCTAGTGACAGGCGTTCGACGTGGGTTCAAAGGACCGGTTGTTACAGTTTCTAGAACTCACCCAGATCTCGTGAAGGCTCTATTTGCCCTTGAAGTACCGGAGATTGCCGACGGCACTGTTGAAATTACCGCGATAGCGCGTGAGGCAGGGCACCGATCGAAGATCGCTGTCCGCTCTCACAAAACTGACGTCAATGCAAAAGGCTCATGTATTGGTCCATTGGGTCAACGTGTTCGTCAAGTAATGAGCGAACTTAGTGGGGAGAAGATAGATATTGTCGACCACAGCGATGATCCAGCGAACATGATTGCTCAGGCGCTGTCTCCAGCGAAAGTCACTTCGGTCACCATTGTCGATCCGGCTACCCGCAGCGCCCGTGTTGTAGTTCCCGATTATCAACTGTCCTTGGCAATAGGTAGGGAAGGGCAGAATGCTCGTTTGGCCGCCCGGCTTACTGGGTGGCGAATTGATATTCGCTCAGACGCGCAATCTGCGACCCCGGAATCTGCGACCCCGGAATCTGCGACCCCGGAATCTGCGACCCCGGAGACGTCACCTGAACATGAATGACAGTGGTGCGCCTAGTTCAGATCGCCAAGAAATGGGTTGGCACAAACGAAGCGCGCCCACATCAACGCCTCTGAGAACATGCATTGGTTGCAGAGGCAAGGATCCGTGTGATCTCATGATCCGATTTGTTCGAAATCCTGAGAAAAGCGGGATTCTCATGGACCTCAAGAGAGTTTTACCCGGGCGCGGTGCCTATTCCCACGCGTCCCATTCGTGCCTCGCCCAAGCCCATCGGAGGGTCCAAGCGAGCCTGCGACTTGTTCATCCGGTAGATTTGGACGGCGTTGGCGTGGTTTTGCTGTCGTCCATTGACAGCTCTCACCGTTAACGTCCCATCAATGTCCACCGTAAGGATCACCGTGAACATGCAAAAGAGCGCCTCCTCATGAGGTCCCTCACATGAGCGTGAAGGCATGAAAGTGCATCGCGCCCAGTAACGGTTCGGACCACACCGCCCGAACCAAGACAGGAGAGTTGTGTCAAAAGTTCGGGTTTATGAACTCGCAAAAGAGCTTGGCTATGACAGTAAGACGGTCTTAGCCAAGCTTCAAGACATGGGCGAATTTGTTCGCTCAGCGTCCTCCACTATTGAGCCTCCCGTCGCTCGCCGACTCAAAGAGGCCTTACCGCCCGCGGAGCCAAAGCCTGCTAAGAAAGCAGTTAAGAAAACTGCGAAAAAGGCCGTGGCCGCTGAGGCGGACAGTACTTCGAATATTGAATCCGCTGATACAGCATCAGCGCAGGTGACCATGTCAACTCCCGCCGCGCCTCAGGTGCCGGGAGCGACTCAATCATCGCCATTTAAGGCGGAAGCCTCAACTGATTTGCTGTCTGAATCTCACACTGAATCTCACACTGAATCTCGGACTGAATCTAGGTCTGCAGTTCCCACCGAGACTCCCACTGGCGCTACTTCGCCAACGCCTCCGGCTCAAGCCGCACCTCCAGCTGCTCAGAAACCGGTCGCACCGACGGGGCCGCGTCCAGCAGCGCGACCAGCACCTAGACCCGGAGCTCCTCGGCCGGGAAATAATCCTTTCGGTGGAAGCACCGGTATGGGACGTCCAGGGCCTCGACCGGGAAATAATCCATTTGGGTCACCCTCGACCGAGCGTCCCGCAGGTCCACGCCCCGGTGGTGTGGCTGGTGCGCCTCGTCCTAATCCTGGGAGCATGCCTGCATCACGGATGCGTCCGTCAGGTCCGGGTGGACCGGGAGGTCCAGGTGGTCCGGGTGGTCCGGGTGGCCCAGGCCGTGGTCGCCCAGGGGGCTTTGGTTCACCTGATCGTCAACGACCTGGTGGAAGCCGTCCGGGAGGGCCTCCATTCACTCCAGGTGGCGCACCCGGCGGACCAGGAGGAGCGCCTGGCGGACCAGGGCGCGGTGGTCCAGGGGCTCGCACAGGCGGTCGAGGAAATACTGCGGGTGCGTTCGGTCGCCCAGGTGGCAAGCCATCGAGGGGTCGCAAATCAAAGCGTGCAAAGCGACAAGAGTTTGACAACATGGAAGCACCGTCCATGGGCGGCGTGCGCCTACCACGCGGAAACGGCGACATTGTCCGACTATCTCGTGGAGCGAGTCTGACCGATTTTGCGGAAAAGATCGATGCATCTCCTGCGGATCTGGTCAAGGTGTTGATTGGGCTTGGTGAAATGGTCACTGCCACTCAATCCATCGACGATGACACGTTAATGCTTCTGGGAACTGAACTGAATTTTTCTGTTCAAGTTGTGTCTCCTGAAGACGAAGATCGTGAACTTCTCGAAACATTTGATTTGGAATTCGGTGAAGATGAAGGTGAATCGGCTGATCTGCAGGCCAGACCACCGGTTGTTACCGTCATGGGGCACGTGGACCATGGAAAAACCAGACTTCTCGATGCCATCCGGAAAACCAATGTCATTTCAGGTGAAGCCGGCGGGATCACTCAGCACATTGGGGCCTATCAGGTTCAGGCCCACACTCCTGACGGAGATCGGGCAATCACGTTTATCGACACGCCTGGCCATGAAGCCTTTACCGCAATGCGTGCGCGTGGAGCGGAGGCAACCGACATAGCAATTCTCGTTGTGGCGGCAGACGATGGCGTCAAGCCCCAGACGATTGAAGCCTTGAACCATGCCCAAGCTGCAGGTGTACCCATAGTTGTGGCAGTGAACAAGATTGATAAAGAAGGGGCAGATCCAACGAAGGTACGCGGTCAACTCACCGAGTATGGTCTTGTTGCTGAAGACTTCGGTGGTGACACCATGTTTGTCGATGTGTCTGCAAAGAACAACATTGGTATGGAGGACCTTCTCGAAGCCGTGTTGCTGACGGCAGATGCTGCCCTGGATTTGCGTGCGAATCCTGACCAAGATGCTCAAGGAATCGCCATCGAGGCTCATCTAGATAGGGGCCGAGGGCCGGTTGCCACGGTTCTTGTGCAACGTGGAACCTTGCGTCCAGGAGACTCGATAGTCGCGGGCGATGCATTTGGACGCGTGCGTGCCATGCTCGACGATACTGGCAATGCTGTTGCAGAGGCTGGTCCGTCTGCACCTGTTCAAGTGCTTGGATTAACTTCGGTGCCTAGCGCGGGAGACAGTTTTCTTGTTGTTTCTGAAGATCGAATCGCACGACAGATCGCTCAGACACGCCAGGCCCGTGAACGAAATGCTCTCCTCGCTAAGAATCGCGTCAAGCGATCTCTGGAAGATTTCCTCGAATCCATTGAACGTGGCGAAGTCTCTGAACTGACTTTGATCATCAAGGGCGATGTCTCGGGTTCCGTTGAGGCCCTCGAAGATGCACTCCTGAAGATTGACATTGGTAAGGAAGTGTCACTGCGAGTTATTCACCGTGGTGTTGGAGCAATCACCCAGAATGACGTCACATTGGCTAGTGCATCTAAAGCGATTATCCTCGGGTTCAATGTTCGTCCCGAGGGCAAAGTCGCGGAGTTTGCATCTAAGGAAGGCGTTGATGTTCGCTACTACAGCGTGATCTACCAAGCAATTGACGAGATTGAAGCAGCGCTGAAAGGCATGCTCAAGCCTGAGTATGAAGAGGTTCAACTCGGCACAGCTGAAGTTCGAGATGTCTTTAAGTCATCCAAGTTCGGAACTATCGCTGGCTGCCTGATTCGTAGTGGTGAGGTGAAGCGCAATACCAAGGCTCGACTTGTGCGTGATGGAGTCGTGGTCGCTGAGAGCTTGAATATTGCCTCCCTGCGTAGATTCAAGGACGATGTCACTGAAGTCCGAGAAGGTTTTGAATGCGGCATCAACCTGGGTTCTTACCAAGACGTCAAGGTTGACGATGTCATTGAGACCTTTGAAATGCGTGAGATTCCACGCAAGTAGAGACAGGACGAAT
>CAZVLV010000164.1:0-4199 GCA_964628015.1 uncultured Aquiluna sp.
ACATTTCGTGAAGTAAGGAAGAATCGACGAACACATCTAGTGGTGGGAAGTCAAAACCATGGGATTCATGTAATGAATGAAGAAAGGATAAAAACTCACTTGCCCATGATGCCTCAGAAATGGTGCTCGTCACCTGTTGTCGTGGCGCACACCCAAGCTTGCGGGCTGGACACCCGCAAATGATGAGAAGTTCAGGAATGAGATCCTGCTCCAGATTCGACACGTTCTTTCAGCCCCTTGAGTGCAGTGTCCACGATCACTTTCTCTGCTTTACGTTTGAGCATACCGATCATCGGGATTTTGACATCAACGGAAAGCCGGTAGTGAACCAGAGTCGTGCCGTTTCCTTGATCGGTAAGTTCATATTCGCCATCCATTGATTTCAACATCTCAGCCGTTGTCAGGGTCCAGGTCACCTTGCTGTTACCGGTCCAGTCATATTCCAATTCATAGGTATCTTTGATGGGGCCAGACGCAAGGGTGAATCGGGCATCGGCTGGGCGGTTATCGTCCTCGTATTTACTTAGTACCGTGACCGACGTTATTCCGTCACTCCACTGAGGATATGCCTCAAGATCAGCAATCACATTCATGATCTGCTCTGGATCGGCGCTAATTGAGATACTGGACTCAGTTTGATCAGCCATGCACACACCGTACTCCTCGCCCAAAGCTTCTGGAAGTGAGATACGTCGATCAGAGGTCAATGACGAATGGTTTTTCCCTGCCGTGGAAGTGACCGACGTTGATAGATTCGGTGGTTCCCATGCGAAGCCGAGGCACAAGGGGCTGATGAACATGCCCAAAAAAGTGGTAGCGGGGCTGGAACTTTGCAATGTATTCAGTAATCGCCGAACTTCCCACCTCGAATCTTCGGGCAACAATGTCGTAATTAAGGAGTTCGTGCCGAGGAGGGATATGTGTGAATAAGACATCGACTGGCCCCATGTCCATCAGTTTTTGGGAATAGACATCAGGCTCGAGTTCATAGGGAGTGCGCATAGGGCTCACTAAGCCTCCACCGAGAAAACCCCAGCGCTGGCCATCAACCTCAACTACTTGGCCATCAAGGACTGTGTGTCCTGGCCTCAGATATTCCTGCCAAAGTTGTGGAACATCGACGTTGCCATATGTCAGAAAAGCAGGGGACGGAATTGCGGCAAACATGCGGGCATATTGTTCATGGACTTTTGCTTCCAGTGTTTCCCATCGTTGCTCGGGAGTGGTAACCCCAATGCCTTTCCATGCCGCTGCACTGAACTCCCGCGCTTCTTCGAACCTGTTTGCGGTGCGCAAATCAATATAGGACCGGGCGTAATCGACACCAAATAGTTCAGCGTAAATACCGTTCTCGGGATCGTCATAATCCAGGAACAGAATCAAATCACCCAGGCATACAAATACATCGCTGCCTTCTGCTGCACGGGCAATGGAATCGACAGCCCCATGGACATCACTTGCAATGTGGACACGGATACTCACGACGAAGCCCACATCACCGAAAAACTGGACCGATCAGCGAACCCTCTGGTCAAGCGATGGTCCTTCGTCCTTCAAGGTCATCTTTAATTTGCCAAATAATGCGCTTCCAGGTGGTGATCTGCCGGTGCCGCATTTTATGTAGTTGACGTTGGGAGCGAGGGGAACCCGTGAGGGAACCTTTCTCTAAAGCGCTCCCCTGTCGAGTGGGATCAACCCGCAGATAGTAATGAACGATGACTCCTGGGGCGGACTCCTCGATCCATATCTCCGAGGAGCCCACGAAGTCTCCTGCCACGGTCCACCGCAGCCCCTTGTCCCCTCGATCGCTGTAGACCGTGAGAACTCGATCAGGCCACCACTGTCGCCAACGAGCCTCGTCGCGAACCACCGTAGCGACCGCTGAGATCTCACACAGAATGAAGGTGTCATCGGTGATATCAATGCTGGTCGATACGACGTGGCTCACCCCCCAACGATAACCCCTTTCTTTCCTGTCGGATATCTAGCGCTGGAACGGGATTTCGCGTACTTTGGGGACATCTCATTTTCCTCGGGCTGCCAGGCTTTAGGAATGACCGAAAGGAACACGATCAATGCTTAAAGAGTTCAGCGTCCCCGTGGTGGTTCCCGCCCCGACAAGTGGCAATCTCACCGACCACATCCTCGAAAACGCTGCCCAAGCACCCAGCCAAGTTGTCTTCTCGATACCTCGTGGCGATGCTTGGGTGGGAGTCACGGCAGCCGAATTCCTGACTCAAGTGAAGGCTGTAGCCAAAGGAATCATCGCCAACGGCATCCAAGCGGGTGACCGGATCGCGGTCATGTCACGAACCCGTTATGAATGGACTTTGGTCGACTATGCGATCTGGTATGCAGGCTGTATCAGTGTTCCCGTCTATGAAACTTCGTCCGCCGAACAAGTTCAATGGATCTTGAGTGACTCCGGATCCGTGGCTCTGTTCTGTGAGCGCCATGCCAACAAGGCCGTATTCGAAGAAGTAGCCGTTGACCTACCCGATGTGACCCGTGTCTGGGTTTTTGATGATGGCGCGATCGACACATTGACCCGAGCTGGTGTAGATGTTCCGGACCAAGAATTGGAGGCCCGTCGGGTCACAATCCAACCGGACACCCTCGCCACAATCATTTACACGTCTGGAACAACCGGTCGTCCCAAGGGTTGCATGCTGACCCACAAGAATTTCATGTTTGAAGTAGACAACGTGGTGCAGGGTCTATCCGATGTTTTCTTGTCACCAAACTCTTCAACACTCCTCTTCCTTCCTATTGCGCATGTTTTCGGTCGCACCATTCAACTTGGTTGCGTCCGGGCTCGAGTGCGCATGGGCCACGCACCTGATGTCAAGGAACTCCTGCCACTTTTGGGTAGTTTCCAACCGACATTCGTGCTTTCTGTTCCTCGCGTATTCGAGAAGATTTTCAACTCATCACAACAGAAAGCGATTGCCGCGGGCAAAGGAAATATCTTCAACGCCGCCGCAAAGGTCGCCATTGAATACAGTGAGGCACTTGATGACGGGGGTCCGGGACTCGGGCTCAAGATCAAGCACGCACTCTTTGACAAGTTGGTGTACAGCAAAATCCGTGCCGCCATGGGCGGAAAGATTGAATGGGCAGTCTCAGGCGGAGCACCCTTGGGAGCGCGCCTTGGTCACTTCTTCCGCGGTATCGGCGTAACGATTCTTGAAGGTTACGGTCTCACCGAAACATCTGCATCAACCACGGTTAATCGTCCAACATCCATTGCCATTGGCACAGTTGGTCAACCCATTCCGGGAGCATCCGTCAAGGTCGCCGCAGACGGTGAACTGCTACTCGCAGGGGATCAAATATTCGTTGGATACTGGAATAACCCCACCGCCACAGCAGAGGTTCTTGAGCCAGACGGCTGGTTCCATTCAGGCGATATCGGCGAGATCGATGACCGCGGATTCGTGCGAATCACCGGGCGCAAGAAGGAACTCATCGTGACTGCTGCAGGCAAGAACGTTGCCCCTGCTGTTCTCGAAGATCGTTTGCGTAGCAACTTCTTGGTCAGCCAGTGCATGGTTGTCGGCGATGCTCAACCGTTCATTGGCGCACTGGTAACCCTCGACCCCGAAGCTGTTCCTGCATGGTTGAAGCAAAATGATCGACCAGAGAACACCCCTATTGCTGATCTCGTAGATGACGAAGCAATGCGGGCTGCTATCCAGGAGGCAGTCGACCAAGCCAATAAGGCTGTGTCACAGGCTGAAGCAATCAAGAAATTCACGATTCTGCCTATTGACTGGACAGAAGAAGGCGGTCAAATGACACCTTCCATGAAGCTCAAGCGGAATGTGGTTATGAAGGAACATGAAGTAGAAATCGCCGCTATCTATTCCTAAGGGTTTCACAGTATCTATTCGAAATTAGGTGTGGTCCGACACATTGAAGTGTTGGACCACACCTAATTTTTATGCAAGATTCGATGGCCTCATGAGATGAGGAGTGATACTGAATGACGCCGTTTAACCTACGACCCGACCGATTCCACTGAAACGGCTGTTGTACCAAGGTCCGAGGATATTCGTTACGAGAACCCCACTACTGGGATTCGCTGCGTGCACCATTTTTCCGTTGCCAATGTACAAACCAACGTGATGAGCTCCACTACCAAAGTAGAAGACCAGATCGCCTGGCTGAGCTTGACTCAACGGAATGCGGCGAGTCAC
>CAZVLV010000165.1:0-4199 GCA_964628015.1 uncultured Aquiluna sp.
GAGCAGTAGCGTCAGCGATAGCAAATGGAACATTCAGCATGCGGGCGAGAGTTTGCGCCAACAAAGTTTTCCCCGAACCGGTGGGCCCGAGCAGCAAAATATTGGACTTAGCCAGTTCTACGGTGTCTTCCTTTGCCTTGTGGTTGGCACCTGCTTGAACTCGCTTGTAATGGTTATAAACCGCAACGGACAGAGACTTCTTCGCTGCTTCCTGACCAATGACATATTCGTCAAGGAATGCATAAATCTCCCGCGGCTTGGGTAATTCACCGAACTCAGATGAACTCGCCTCGGTCAGTTCTTCTTCAATGATTTCATTACATAGATCGATGCATTCGTCGCAGATGTAGACCATGGGTCCAGCAATAAGTTTTTTGACCTGCTTTTGGCTTTTCCCGCAGAAAGAACACTTGAGCAGGTCTCCGCTCTCACCTATGCGTGCCACAGTGTCTCTCAGCCCTTTCACCAGTGTGTGTCTTACCAAGCCAGTTTCGAACTCGCTCCCAATGGAACTCGCTCCCTATGGAACTCGGTTACCGTACCCCGTATTGGCACATGTTCGCGCGTTATTCACATGGTGGCGCGCCTGAAAGTCTCAACTCATGGTTGAAACTCCGCAGCACCCGAAACTGGTGTCTCAGGTAATCCTTGAGCTTTATCAGGCCTTGCGCGAGGAAATAACTGAGTCAATGACTCCATACTCAACGGCCTTGGCGGCGGTCAAGATGTTGTCGCGTTCAATATCTTTCTCAATTTGCTCAATGGAGCGTCCCGTGTGTTTGGCGAGGATGCCTTCCATTTCCTTGCGCATTCGAATGATTTCATTTGCCTGGATCTCGATATCTGATCCTTGACCGCCACCCTCGGTATAGGGCTGATGAATCAAAATTCGGGAATGCGGGAGAGCGAATCGCTTACCCGGTGTGCCAGCAGCCAGGAGCACCGCAGCTGCCGAGGCAGCTTGCCCCAAGCAGACTGTCTGCACCTGAGGCTTCACGAACTGCATGGTGTCGTAGATCGCAGTCATGGCCGTGTAAGAGCCGCCCGGGGAATTAATGTAAATCTGAATATCGCGGTCAGGGTCAAGGGACTCAAGAGTGAGCAGCTGAGCCATGACATCGTCAGCTGAGGCATCGTCGATTTGTACGCCAAGGAAAATAATTCTTTCCTCGAAAAGCTTGGTGTACGGATTGTGAACACGCTCACCTGTGGCAGTTCGTTCACGAAACTCCGGAAGTATGTAACGACTCACGGGAGCAGTGGACTGGAATGAATTATTCACTTCGTGTCTCCCTTGAGTGAAGAAGGTGCATCGGCAGAAGAGCTGTAGACATGATCGATCAATCCGTAGGCACGAGCCTCGTCGGATGTAAACCAACGATCTCGATCCGAGTCCTTTTCAATTTGATCGACACTCTGCCCACTATGAATGGCAATGAGTTCTGCCATGCGCTTTTTGATGTACAGCATTTGCTCGGCCTGGATCTTGATATCACTGGCTGTTCCACCGAGGCCACCCGAAGGTTGGTGCATCATGATGCGAGTGTTCGGGGTTGCGTAACGCTTACCGGGGGCACCCGCACACAGAAGGAACTGACCCATGGAAGCAGCGAGACCCATGGCGACAGTGGTGACATCGTTGGGGATCAACTGCATGGTGTCGTAAATGACCATTCCAGCGGTGATCGATCCACCCGGGGAGTTGATGTACAGGGAAATATCCTTTGACGGATCTTCGGCCGCGAGCACCTGCAACTGTTTGGCAATCCGGTTGGAGTTGTCATCCATGACAGGGCCTTCGAGCCAAATGATTCGCTCACGCAAGAGTCGTTCATCCAGCATGTCGCCGAATCCGGTCATGCCGCCACCAGTGCGCATGATGTGTTCAAAGGGTGTGGACACCGATTCTCCTTGCCTTAGTTTCACAACAATGAATCGCATTGCTTGTGGGTAATGATTCGCGTTGCTTGTGGGTAACGTAACCCTAACCCTGCCGAAGGCTCCCTACCCGGTCTATCGAGCAGAGTTCGCCATCAGCCGAATGTGGGACACCCGAGGATGACACAACCCAGAGTCGGGTGCTTACTGGTCGGCGGTCAGTGCGGCCATTTCGGCATCGAGGGCAGCCAAATCCACCACGGCTCCCGTGGTATCCACGACCTTTGCCGATTCAAGGACCTTGGCGAGGGCCTTGGCACGGCGGATATCGGCCATGGCCATGGGTACTTGACCAGCCTCCACGAGCGCCTGTGCAAAAGCATCCGGTGCCATGCCATAACGGGGTGCCTGCTGCACCAGCCAGGCGCTGAGTTCACTTTCGCCCACTGTCAGTTCCGCATCTTCTGCAATCTTGTCCAGAACAAACTGACTCTTCATACCTGTGCGGATCTCGGCTTCAACCTCGGCGCGGTGATCTTCGCCTGAGTCGTGCCCATCCTGGAAGTGCGCATCGATTTCAGCGGCAATCACGCTTTCTGGCAACGTGATATCCACTTGCTCAAGAAGGACATCGTGAATCTTGTGACGAGCTTCATTCCCCTGCTCAATGCGCTTCAAACGCCCCAGGCGAGTCTCAATATCGGCACGGAGTTCTTCCACAGTGTCAAACTCGGAAGCCATGCTCACAAATTCCGCATCAAGTGCCGGGAGCTCACGTTCGCGAACCGCTACAACCTCTACTGTCACAGTGAGTGGAATACCTGACCAGTCACCATTTTGTGGAGTGAATTCAAATGAGCGTGACTCGCCTTTGGCCGCACCTCGGATTGCATCATCGAACCCGGGAAGCATGCCTTCTGTTCCAAGTTCATACGACATGGCTTGCGCGGAAAGATCTTCAACTCCTTCACCACTTTCAGTGGCTCCAGAAATGTTTACCAGGAGGATGTCACCATCGGCACTTGCCCGGTCCACTTCCTTCAGGTTAGCGAATCTGCCACGCAAAGCATCAATTTGTTCATCGATGTCTGAATCTGACATGGCGAAAGGCTCAACCTCGACAGTTAATGAATCGAATGCCGGAAGTTCAAATTCTGGACGAATATCCACTTCGACGGTGAATGCCAGTTTGTCGCCATCGACGATCTCGGTCACTTCAACTGCGGGCTGCCCAATGGGTCGAATCTTGTTGTCACGAATGATTTCTTCATATGCTTTTGGAAGGGCATCGTTGATTGCTTCGTCCAGAACGGCGCCGCGACCAACGCGCTGCTCCACAACGCGAGCGGGGACCTTGCCCTTGCGAAAACCCGGAATGTTTATGGACTTTCCAATGCGGACAAGGGCTGCATCCACACTCGGCTGCAAGTCAGCAAACGGCACCTCAACGGAGATTTTGATGCGGGTGGGGTTGAGGTTTTCGATCTCGGTTTTCACTGATGCTCCATGGGGTTGACTGACTGGTCGTGTTGTTCGCCGTAACGATAATGCTGGTGTCTGTTGATCATTCTGTGGTCGGGGCGGGGAGATTCGAACTCCCGGTCTCCTGCTCCCAAAGCAGGCGCGCTAGCCACTACGCTACGCCCCGCGCTGGCCTCCGAGAGTCTAGAGGTAACCCCCACGCCACCTGAATCTGCCTGCACATTCCGTGCGTTGGGAGCGAAACAGGACGATTACCTGTGTGGTGAAATGGCTCATATTGAACACCTATTCCATTGGAAAATGGTTAATGAGTACCATTAGCGCGCACCTCGCGGGTGTAGCTCAATGGTAGAGCCCCAGCCTTCCAAGCTGGTCATGCCGGTTCGATCCCGGTCACCCGCTCCACGACTAGAGTTCCTTTGACAATGTTGCCTAATACTCCCAATCTCGGCTAATCCTCGAAAAAGAAACTCACCTTGTATCGAGTTCCCGTCAGGGGCTTAAGAATCATTTCGCCTGAAACTGATGAATACTTGCCTGTGCCTCCGATAATCGCATGAGCTGTGGTTTTCGTGGGGGGCGTCCCTGCGTTTGCAGCCACCAGCGCAGTTGTATAGATGACTCCGCCATTCACCGTCAGTGCAATGTCAGTTTTGCGGTCCTGTCGCCCACCCGGAATATTCAGTTGAACGGTTATTTGCGAGGTGACATAAGAACCTACGGCCTTACCACCACGCACTTCACTGATATTGCCATTAGTGACCGTGATGTCGCCATGGCTATCACCAGAGGTGCCCACATCCATGACATCACGAAATGTTCGATCTAAGTACCAGACG
>CAZVLV010000166.1:0-4186 GCA_964628015.1 uncultured Aquiluna sp.
GTAGCGGAACCCACCCTCTACGCGAGCTGCTTCTTCGGAGAACCAGCGGAAGAACTCCGCCGCATAGGTGGCTTCGCCCATGGCATCGCGCCACGCCTTGCCATTTTCCAGGGCAATCAGGCGGGCACAATCTTCGATATTGGCCGTCATCAGATCAAATGCTTTGCGCAGAATCTCAGCGCGAAAGCGTGCCGGGGTCAATGACCAGGTCGCAAAAGCTTCATAGGCGGCATCGACAGCCTGGAGTGCCTCGGGCACACCTGCATCGCCGATTTGGGCCAATGTCCCGTAAGAGGCCGGATTGATCACATTCAGACCCGTTGCCGTGGGAATCCATTCACCGCCAATGAGTAAGCGGGTGGGGGTACTGGCGGGTAATGCGTCAACAGACATAGACATGGGGGCCCTTTCACTGGATTCTTTGCCCAATCTAGTCCCCCACGAGGGGACACGCCCAGATGCCGTTCCCCTTGAAAGGGACCTCGTTTAGCATGGGTTGATCATGCTGACCCTTCGACGCCTGCCCGCGACCATCGCGACGGTGGCCATGGCGACCGCCTTGGTACTCCCTGCGCAGGCCGCAGTGGCTGCACCGGGCGACTCCCCCGTGGGAGGCGAGCAACTGGTGGGCAAGCGCAAGATCGTGAATCTGGGTCCAGACTCTGACCCACTGCCCTCGGTGAAGGCAAAGACCTGGTTGGTGGCCAATTCCGATACCGGTGAGATTTACGCCGCCAAGGGTCCACATATTCAACGCGCCCCCGCATCCACTCTCAAGACCCTGACCGCGTTGACCCTCATGCCGCAACTGGACCCGGCCACCGTAGTCAACGCGAAGAAAAAAGCAGTGAACACTTATGGCAGCAAGGTAGGCCTCCAGCGAGGTAAGAAGTACACGATCGAGGATCTCTACTACGCGCTCCTCCTGCCCAGCGCCAATGATGCTGCAATTGCATTAGGTCAAGCAAATGGTGGTGTGGGTAAAACTGTCGACCAAATGAACTCGGTCGCTCGCTCATTGGGAGCCACGAACACCGTGGCAAAAAACACGAACGGACTTGACTCGCCAGGTCAGGTATCTACCGCCTACGACCTTGCGCTCATTGGCCGCGAGGCGATGAAGATCGACAACTTCAATAACATCGTGCAAACGCGCAAATATGCCTTCCCGTACAAAAAACGCACAAAGGAAATTTACAACAATAACCGGTTGGTCACCGATGGATACAAAGGCGCACTAGGAGTCAAAACCGGGTTCACCACCAATGCCGGACGCACATTCATCGGTGCGGCTGAGCGCAAGGACGTCACCTTGATCGTGGTTGCCATGGGCATTAATGAATCAAGTGCGACCGCCGCCGGCAAACTCATGGACTGGGCATTCGCCAATAAGGACACGGTCACCCCGATTGGCACGCTCATCGCGCCGCAACAAATAACCGCAACTTCTGCGGTGAATTCTGATGGAGATCTGACCGAGGGAGCTCCAAGCAATGCTGGTTCGGCTACCTCTGAGTTTTCACCCTCGGGTACATCCACGGCGGGACCGAGTACGGGCGGTACACCCCTTGATCCACTCGCCATGGGATGGATGATTCTGTTTATCGCGATTGGCGCGTTCCTGATCGTGAGTGCGCGCTCTGCCGTGGTGAGAAAGCGCAACCGTAGACGATTAGCGAATCCAGGTCGGATCAAACTCGAAGGCTAATTCGCAACAACACTTACTGCACAAATCCCACTCGCTGATACACCAGGTCAATTGTGGGTTGAGCCGCCGCGCGAGCTTTGTCGGCACCCATGTGGATTAATCGCATTAGTTCAGCTCGATCCTGAAGGAGTTCGTGGGCGCGATCGCGAATGGGCGCAAGAGTGTCACGCACAATTTCAGCGGTATCGCCCTTGAGGTCGCCATAGCCTTTGCCCTCGTATTGCGCTTCGAGGGTGGCAATGTCTTTTCCTGTAATAGCGCTTTGCAGAGTAAGGAGATTGGACACTCCTGGCTTGTCCTGTTCATTGAAGACGATCTCTCGACCTGAGTCCGTGACGGCACTCTTGATTTTCTTCAGCATCGCTTTGTCGTCATCCAAGAGAAATACACAGCCTGTAGGGCTGGATTTACTCATCTTGGAGGTGGGATCGGCCAAGTCCACGATTCGCCCGGTCTCCTTGAGTACTAGAACCTCTGGAACCGCAAACGTTGCACCAAAAGTGTTATTGAATCTCTGAGCTAGGTCACGTGTTAACTCCAGGTGCTGGCGCTGGTCCTCCCCCACCGGCACCGCATGTGCTTGATACAAAAGGATGTCGGCGGCCTGGAGAATCGGATAGGTGAATAAACCAACCGTGGTGCGATCGGATCCTTCCTTAGATCCTTTGTCTTTGAATTGGGTCATTCGACTGGCTTCGCCAAAACCTGTTTGGCACTGCAATACCCATGCCAATTGAGAGTGCGCGGGTGATTGGCTTTGGACAAAGATGGTTGATTTTTCTGGATCCAAGCCAATGGCCAGTAATTGAGCAAAGGAAATAAGTGTGCGCTCACGCAAGAGTGCGGGATCATGATCCACCGTGATGGCATGTTGATCGACAACACAGTAGAAGGAATCGTGAGTCTCTTGGAGCTGTACCCACTGGCGCAGCGCCCCAAGGTAGTTGCCAATGTGAAATGAATCAGCAGTAGGTTGAATTCCCGAGAAAATTCGTGGACGACCCGTCACCTGAGTACTAGTCAACGTTTACTTCTTCCTCTTGGGGAACTTCATGGGTGACCACCACAACGCGAGACACCCTGCGACCATCTAATTCCTTCACATGGAGTTCGTGATGATCCAGCATCACAATGTCATCTAGTTCAGGAAGCCGACCAAGTTCGGCAACTATAAAGCCTGCCACGGTCTCAAACGGACCATCGGGCAGTTCTATTCCTGTGTCATCGGCGAAATCATCGCGATTGAGCAGCCCGTCCACACTGATTTCCCCTGCTGTCTCGAAATTCAGGATGGGAGTTTCGGCATCGTATTCATCTTTGATGTCACCAATAAGTTCTTCCACAAGATCTTCCATGGTGACCAGACCCGCTGTGCCTCCATATTCATCTTGAACGATCGCAAGGTGCGCCCGCAGGCGACGCATTTCATTGAGGGTACTGATCACGCCTTTGCTCCCGGGAAACATTTGTACGTGGCGGGCAATGCGGCCAACAGTGAGGTCAGTTGACTGGTGAGCAGGATCAAGAATGTCACGAATGTGCACAAACCCAATGACATCGTCCGCCGAGCCCCTAATGACCGGGTACCGGGAGTGAGGCTGATCAATAACAATCTTCGTTGCTGCCTGGATGGTTGTCTGCGAATCGAGAAAGGACACCTCGGTGCGCGGCATCATGATCTCCCGCAGCTCTCGTTCACCCGCCGTGAAAATGTCATCAATCATTTCGCGCTCTTGGGGCGTGAGTTCTTCATGGGCCGCCACGAGATCGCGTAACTCCTCGCCTGATATTTGGTCGCGGGCCTGTGTGGGATCAATGCCAAAAAGCCGAACAATGGCGTTGGTGGAGATGCCTAGCGCGACAATGAACGGCCGGGTGATTCTCGCAGTGAAGTTAATGGGCGTTGCCACAAAAAGCGCCACCGACTCTGCCTTTTGTAAAGCAATGCGCTTGGGTACCAACTCGCCCAGAACGAGTGACACGTAAGCAATTGCTACCGTAACGGTGACAAAGGACACAATATTCGCGGCGTTTTCATTGAGCCCCCAAGTCATGAGTGGCTCGGCTAAAGATGGTGCGATCTGAGCAGCGCCAAAGCCAGCGGAGATGAATCCGGCAAGAGTGACACCCACCTGAACCGCGGCCAGGAATCGATTGGGATCCCCCACCAGTTTCTGTAGCACCCGCCCACGGCGCCCTCGCATGCCAAGGCGTTGCACCTGGCTTTCTCGCAAGGACACAAGTGCGATTTCCGCAGCAGCGAAGAACCCACCGATCAGGATGAAAACAAGGACAACAAGGAGGTTGACCCATAAATCGTTCACGGCAAAATACTAAGGCGAGAAGCTAATTCGGAGTGACAACAGGGCAACAGCACTGGAGTTATCGGAGTGCTTTCTGCAAGTTCTCATCGATAGATGCCAAGAACTCCTCTGTTGTTTGGTACGGCTGGTCTGGACCAATCAACAATGCCAAATC
>CAZVLV010000167.1:0-4159 GCA_964628015.1 uncultured Aquiluna sp.
TGCTGGCTAGGTTACGGTGAACGGGACAAAGCTGGTGAGAAATTCAATGAACTCGTTGCGAAAGGTGAAGTTGCCGCACCACTTGTTATTGGACGCGATCACCTCGATTGCGGGTCTGTCGCATCTCCGTATCGGGAATCCGAAGCAATGCTGGATGGCTCCGACGCCATTGCCGACTGGCCATTACTCAACGCCATGGTGAATATCGCCTCCGGCGCATCTTGGGTATCCATCCATCATGGAGGCGGCGTCGGAATTGGTCGCTCCATTCACGCCGGTCAGGTGACGGTCGCAGACGGCACCACTCTTGCTGGCGAGAAAATCAGACGGGTTCTCACCAATGATCCCGGTATGGGAGTAATCCGGCACGTGGACGCTGGCTATGACATTGCCTGCAGCGTTGCGGAAGAGAAGAATGTGCGCATTCCCATGGCCGAACTGGATGAACAGTGATCCATCCATGAGCACCTTGGTTCGCAATATCTCAGAGCTCGTCACACAATCAGATGATTTTCCTCAGCGAGCGCTCGAGTATGCATTCGCTTTTGACTCTGGTGTGATCACGTGGGTTGGCCCTGAATCCGAAGCACCACAGACCGAACACATTATTGATGCTCACCACGGTGCCGTGCTTCCCGGATTTGTTGATTCACACGCACACCTGATTTTCGCGGGAGATCGTTCCGCCGATTTTGCAGCACGCATGGTGGGAGAAAAGTATTCAGCCGGAGGCATCGCCTCGACCGTTGCAGCAACGCGATCTGCCACCGACGAACAACTTCGCGAAAATGTCCAGCGCCTTGTCGATTCCATGACCGCCCACGGAATTACAACCTTCGAAATCAAGTCCGGTTACGGCTTGACCGTTGCTGATGAACTTCGCGCCCTTCGCATTGCCAGGGAATTCACAACCGAGACAACTTTTCTCGGCGCCCATGTTGTTCCCATGGAATATCGCGAGGATCCGAGTGCCTATGTTGATTTGGTGTGTGGTGACATGCTGGCCACATGTGCACCATATGCCACGTGGATAGACGTGTTTTGTGATGAAGGCGCTTTCACTCCCGAGCAGACCGCACGAATTCTTCGTGCCGGTCGCGAAGCAGGTCTCAAGGTGCGCCTTCATGCCAATCAAATTGCATCACTCGGAGGAATCGATGTAGCAGCGGAGTTCGGCGCAGTCAGTGTGGACCACTTGACGTACATGTCAGACCAGGAACTAGAAACAATGTCCACACACAACATGGTCGCAACCCTTCTTCCTGGTGTGGAGTTCTCCACCCGATCCCCCTATCCCGATGCCCGTCGATTCATGGACGCTGGCGTTACTGTTGCACTTGCCACCGATTGCAATCCGGGGACCTCGTTTATTACCTCCATGCCATTTGTCGTTGCTCTGGCAGTCCGTGAAATGCATATGAGTGTTGATCAGGCCGTGTGGTCAGCCACAGCGGGCGGGGCTGCCGCCCTCGGCCGCAGTGATATCGGCCGAATTGACGTGGGAAAGAGAGCAGATTTTCTGATTTTGGACCGACCATCAATTGACTTCCTTGCCTACAACCCTGGTACTTCGCCAGTGGCACATGTATTCCGTGAAGGGCAACTCCTAAGGTCATCACATGAGTAAATCGGTTGTCACCCTCACCACGAGTCCACCACACTTCGCGGAAGTCGTTGCTGTCGCCCGCCACGACGCTCGCGTGGAGATTTCCTCTGAAGCTCTTGCAGCCATGGCAGCCACCCGCACGCATGTCGAGGTTCTCGCCGCTTCACCTGATCCGGTGTACGGAGTGTCCACTGGATTCGGTGCATTAGCGAATCGTCATATTCCCCAAGACATGAGAACTCAATTACAAAAATCACTCATTCGCTCACATGCAGCGGGCATCGGCGCAGAAGTGGAACGCGAAGTAATCCGAGCCACCATGTTCCTGCGACTGAAAACACTCACGAGTGGTAGAACCGGCGTTCGCCCAGAAGTCGCAGAGACATATACGGAAATCCTCAATGCCGGAATCACCCCCATTGTTCATGAATATGGCTCACTAGGGTGCAGTGGCGATCTTGCTCCACTTGCGCACTGCGCACTCGTAGCCATGGGCGAAGGTCGTGCCCGCAATGCACGAGGAGAGGAACACGATGTCCATAGCCTCCTCGCTGAAGCAGGCATATCTCCCGTTGAACTTCACGAAAAGGAAGGACTTGCATTAATCAACGGAACCGATGGAATGCTCGGCATGTTGATCATTGCCATCAGCGATCTGGAATCTCTCTGCGATGCAGCAGATCTTGCTGCGGCCATGAGTATTGATGCTCTCTTGGGTACAGATCAAGTTTTCCGCCCTGAATTACATGCTCCGTTACGACCCCACCCTGGGCAAGCACAGAGTGCTGCTCATATATACGCGCACCTACAAGGTTCAGGTATTCTCGCAAGTCACCGCCACGGCGATGACCGGGTACAGGATGCCTACAGTTTGAGATGTGCACCTCAGGTTACTGGTGCTGTGCGGGACACAATTTCCCATGCCAAAACTGTCGCTGAGCGAGAACTTGCTTCGAGCATTGACAATCCGGTGATTCTCCCCTCTGGTGAAGTCACCAGCAATGGAAACTTTCACGGCGCCCCTGTCGCCTATGTTCTCGATTTTCTCGCAATCGCCGCTGCCGATCTTGCATCAATCTGCGAGCGCCGCACCGATAGAATGCTCGACAAGAATCGAAGCCACGGGCTCCCCCCATTTCTTGCCGATGACCCTGGTGTGGACTCGGGTCTCATGATTGCCCAGTACACCCAGGCGGCCTTAGTGAGCGATATGAAGCGCCTAGCCGTACCAGCGAGCGTGGACTCCATTCCAAGTTCAGCCATGCAAGAGGATCACGTATCCATGGGGTGGCATGCCGCACGGAAACTGCGCACAGCCATATCGGATCTCACATCGGTCATTGCGATTGAAATGTTGACCGCCGCCCGTGCCATTGAACTTCGCGCACCACTGCAATCATCTGAGTCGATCATGAATGCAATTGCACAACTTCGAGACTACTCATCTGGCCCGGGACCGGACAGATTCCTGTCACCCGATATTGAGGGTGCCAGAGAATTCGTCGCGGCTAAATACCTCAGCGAAAGTCAGTAATTCCGTTAGCTATTGGTTGGCTGATCCACGAAGTAGGCCTTGCGCATGGGCATGACCGGGCGCATCATGAATTCTGGTCGGCGCAGCCCCTGGGCATTCGGACCTGGACGAGTTTTGGACATCCACTCCTTGTACACCTCGCGTGACTTGGCTGTATCGACAACGACATCGCCGTATTTGTCTTCATCATGTGCTTTTTCAATCCGTACTTTTTGATGCCAGCAATGCATGCCGGACCACGTATCGGGGTGGACAGCAAAAGCAAGATTCTGATGAACCCCTGGGTCTTCCCAGTTAATGCGCATGGAGTCGGCATCGCCAGAGGCGAATGGCTTGACGCCCTCTTTGTACCTCAGGCGCCAGCGACCATCTTCAAGACGACCGACATCCACCTTGCCCGTTACCCAACGACTACCAGCGTCGTCGGTGGTGCGCCAACGCCCCATGTGATGGGACAGTGCGGTCACACCGGGGCGAACCGCCTCGGTTGCCCATACGCGAACGACAAAGTAGCCAATCTCTGTGGACACGCGGACCATGTCACCTGTCTGCAGTCCGAGACGCTCCGCATCAACGTTGTTGATCCACATGGGATGCTTGTTACTGATTTCATTCAGATATTTAGCATTACCTGACCGCGTGTGGATCAGCGTGGGCAATCGGAAGGTCGGAACCAATACCATTTCGTTTTGGGACATATCAATTGCCCGATGCGATACATGAGATTCGATGTAGCACGGTGTGGCGTACTCTCCCCAGCCGAAGTCGGCCATGGATGGTGAGTAGAGCTCAAGTTTGCGCGATGGCGTTAACCAACCAGCAACTTCTGAGCCATCGTCCAAAATCACACCCACAGCACCGGGCTCACCAACGAGTGGCTTTTGGGTTTCCATGGTGATCGGCTTACGCAGTACCCCGTTTTCATCGGGAACAGCACCTTCACGCTCCGCTGGAGTAAGGGGGCGTTCATCTTGACGATATAGATCAGCAACAACTTCAACCGCGCCGTATTTGCGCAT
>CAZVLV010000168.1:0-4135 GCA_964628015.1 uncultured Aquiluna sp.
ACTTGAACCCCCATGCCCTTTTGGGGCACTAGCACCTCAAGCTAGCGCGTCTGCCTATTCCGCCACCCGGACTGGGTTGCCGTTTGCACGGCGAGGCGCAACTATACCCAGTCGGAATATCAGCCACCTGAGGTAGTCCACAAGAGCTCACATTTAAATGAATGTGAACGAAGTGTGATGCACATAAACAGGTTCCATATGGGCATTGATGGCATGATCGCCTTATGGCTGATTCCTTCGCTCTCACGCATGGCGCACGCCTCGGTTTGGAGTCGGATGCTGTCACGATGACTCAGGAACTCATACGAATTGACACCAGCAATTGGGGTGATTCCAGTGAAACGGTCGGCGAGGCGCAGGCCGCTGAGTACTGCGCGCATAAACTGCGGGAGGTCGGTTACGAGCCAGAAGTGATTGTCACCACTTCTGACTCTCGACGTGGAGTGGCTTTGCGGATTCCAGGTGCTGATCCTCATGCTGGCGCCCTCGTCGTTCACGGTCACCTCGACGTCGTTCCCGCGATAGCTCGTGATTGGTCGCACCCACCCTTTGCTGGTGAGATTGATTCGGGGTTCGTGTGGGGTCGAGGTGCCGTAGACATGAAGAACATGGACGCCATGATTTTAGCGGTGGCTCGGCATTGGGCGCGCGAGAAAATTCAGCCACGTAGGGACACCATAATTGTCTTCTTTCCAGATGAAGAAGCTGGGATGCATCACGGCTCACAATGGTTTATTCGAAATCGCCCCGATATCTTTGAAGGAGCAACCGAGGCAATAGGTGAGGTGGGCGGATTCTCACTCTCCGTTCGAGATGATCTTCGAATTTATCCGGTCCAAACCGCTGAAAAAGGAATTCGATGGCTTCGACTGCGTGCTGCGGGGAGGGCTGGACATGGAAGCATGATTCATATCGACAATTCCGTCACCGAATTGGCTCGCGCTGTCACCAGAATCGGGGATCACAAGTGGCCTATTCGACGAACCAAAACGGTGGATCAATTTCTCGATGTTTTGGCTGAGTCCTATGGCATCACCATTGATCCCCATGATGCCACCGATGTCCTGGGCAAACTTGGAACCCTCGGATTGCTTGTGGGTGCAACCTTGCAGAACACGGCAAATCCATCGATGCTGGATGCTGGATATAAAGTGAACGTAATTCCCTCAGAGGCGGTTGCCTATGTCGATGGACGTGTACTTCCAGGCTATGAAGAAGAATTTGACCAAACGATTAAAGAATTGGTCGGGCACTCGATTGCCATGGATTACATCAGCAATGACATTGCCATTGAAGCACCATTTGACACTGCAACCGTTGATCTCATGGCGAGTGTTCTCCGACGCGAGGATCCAGAATCAGTAACCGTTCCTTACATGATTTCTGGGGGCACAGACGCCAAAGCCTTGAGCACTTTAGGTATAGATTGTTATGGTTTTTCGCCCCTGCAGATGCCTGCTGGACTCGATTATTGGAGTCTTTTTCATGGGGTAGATGAACGAGTACCTGTTGATGGCCTCAAATTTGGTGTGCGCGTTCTCGATAGATTTATGCGCCAGGCTTAATGCGGCTCATAAACATTACACAGCCTTTGGCACCCGAATAATCTTTCGCCGCAGTCTTATCTTCTTGCGACCATCCCGAAAAATTCTCGTATAGTCCAGCTCCCAACGGCCTCGTTCCGCCTTATAGGTCAGGTACTCACGTGTTTCTTCAAGACCGGACTCCCGTGAAAAGGAAAATTCACGGAATTCCCACACTGAATCATGCGATCTGTTTTTCACTTCATCACTCCAACTCAGCGTCGTTGCGCCCAACCCGCCTCGGGGTAACCCATGGCAGGTTCTGAGACATCGTCTAGTGCGGTGTGAATTTCATCAGGAAGAGTGAGCTCGTTGCTTCCTAGGGCTAAGACGAGCTGTTGTGCTGTCCGTGCGCCAAGAATGGGAGCTATCACCCCAGGACGATCCCGAAGCCACGCGAGTGCAACTTCAGCCGGGCTGGCTCCAAGTCCTTCGGCGGCAGTGGAGAGGGCATCGACAATGCGCTTTGCACGTTCATCCCGGTATGTATTGACAAATGCACTGGTATCGGGTTGAGCACCCCGAGAATCAATGGGAATGGAGTGACGATATTTACCAGTGAGAACGCCACGACCAAGGGGCGACCAGGGCAACAAGCCAATTCCGAGTGCTTTTGCCGAAGGCACAATTTCTCGCTCCACTCCGCGCTCTAGGAGTGAGTACTCCATTTGCGTTGTGACAATGGGGTTGGCTCCCTTGCTTTGTTGGATTGTGCATGCCTGCGCTGTTTGCCATCCCGAGTAATTTGAGACGCCTACATAACGGACTTTTCCTGACTCTACTGCGGAATCCACGGCATGCAGGGTTTCTTCAATTGGAGTGAGGGGATCCCAAGCATGTAGCTGCCACAAGTCAATTGTTTCGACATCAAGTCTTCGCAAACTTCTCTCCAGGGAATCAAGCAAATGTCGACGACTTGCATTGAAGCGGCGTTCCGTATTTGGAATGGAAACTGCTTTTGTTGCCAAGACAACATTTTCTCGACATTCGAACTCTTGAATGAGTGTTCCAAGCATCTCTTCGCTTACTCCGTCTGCATACACGTCAGCAGTATCGACAAGATTCCCACCAGCATCGAGAAATGCAGCTAACTGATCTCTGGCGTCATATTCGTCGGTTGTGCGTCCCCACGTCATGGTTCCAAGGCCGAGGTTGCCCACTCGAATTCCGGAGTTCCCCAATGGTCGCATTTGCATGTCGGTACCGTATCGCCCTGCTGCAGTCAATTCCGTTATTCGACACCGTAGGCTGACCCCATGAAACTTGCTGTGAACTTAGGTTATTGGGGCGCGGGTAACGATGCCGACAATCTCGAGGTTGCCCGCGAAGCGGATCGACTTGGATATTCTTGTGTGTGGGCGGCTGAGGCGTACGGCTCTGACGCAGCCACCGTTCTGACATGGATAGCTGCTCAAACGGAGCAGATCGACGTTGGAAGCGCGATATTCCAGATTCCGGGTCGAACCCCTGCAAACACCGCAATGACTGCCGCAACCCTTGACACCTTGTCCGGTGGTCGCTTTCGACTTGGTCTAGGGGTTTCGGGACCTCAGGTTTCTGAGGGCTGGCACGGAGTTAAGTTCACCAAGCCCCTCACCAGAACGCGGGAGTACGTCGACATTGTGCGATTAGCGTTATCACGGCAACGGGTGAGTTATGACGGTGAGTTCTTCACGCTACCGCTGCCCGATGGCCCAGGCAAGGCGCTCACACTTACCGTTCACCCTGTTCGTGAGAATATTCCCATCTACTTGGCCTCTATTGGTCCGAAGAATCTTGAGCTCACCGGAGAAATTGCAGACGGATGGTTAGCAATCTTCTTTTCGCCTGAGAACGCTCCGGAACTCATGAAGCCACTTATTGAGGGCAGAGCCAAAGTTGGGAAAACCATGCAAGGCTTCGACGTGGTCCCAACTGTTCCAGTAGTTCCAGGATCCGATGTCGAAGAATGTGCCAATTTTGTCAGGCCATACACAGCGCTGTATGTCGGTGGAATGGGTTCACGCGACAAGAATTTCTATAATCAATTGGCTGTTCGAATGGGTTATGAAGATGCGGCCATAGAGATACAAGAGAAATACATGGCCAAGGACTATGCAGGGGCGGCCGCTGCAGTACCAATTGAGTTTATTGATGCAACATCACTCATAGGTCCTCCCGAGAGGATCACAAAGCGACTACCTGCTTATGCCGACGCGGGCGTCACTACTTTAAGTGTTGCTTCCTTCGCAGGGACCCTGGACGAGAGAGTGGCAACCTTGCACGTTATGAAAAAGGCGCTAGCTGACTCTGGGGTTGGCGACTAGCCCCGTGACATGGATTGAATCCATTATCCTGGGAGTGGTTCAGGGCCTCACTGAATTTCTGCCAATCTCGTCATCTGCCCATTTACTGATCATCAGTCAGTTGTTTGGGTGGGAGGATCCTGGTGCGGCCTTTACTGCGGTTACCCAGATTGGAACGGAAGCAGCTGTTATTGTCTATTTTCGGAAAGACATCTACAGAATCATTTCCACATGGTCGCGTTCACTCGTTCACCCTGAACTGCGGTC
>CAZVLV010000169.1:0-995 GCA_964628015.1 uncultured Aquiluna sp.
CACTTGGTGCGGGCGAATCTGCAGAACAGGAGAGCGACAATGCCTGAACTACCCGCAGCGGTTCGCGGATTTGGGGTTACCTTCGGCACAATCTTTAAGAAGGTTGTCACCGAGCAGTACCCCGAAGATGCCACGAAGTATCCACCCAAACCACGTTTCCATGGGCGTCATCAACTCAATCGCTGGGCCGATGGCCTGGAAAAGTGCATTGGGTGTGAACTGTGCGCTTGGGCATGTCCGGCCGATGCAATCTTTGTAGAAGGTGCCGACAACTCAGATGAAGAACGTTTCTCACCGGGTGAGCGCTACGGCCGTGTGTACCAGATCAATTATCTGCGGTGCATTTTCTGTGGCCTGTGCATTGAGGCATGTCCCACTCGAGCACTCACCATGACAAATGAGTTCGAATTGGCTGATTCGAATCGTGCGGATCTGATCTATGAAAAAGAAGATCTCTTGGCGCCACTCTTGCCCGGCATGATTGCGCCCCCCCACGACATGGTTCCTGGCACAACTGATCGTGACTACTACGCGAACAAGATCACGGGCTCAGTGCCAGAACAGCAGGCGTCTGCGGATCGGGAACGGGAGAACTCATGACCAATCTCGGCGAAGCAATTGTTTTTTGGGTGTGTGGTGGGCTTGCCGTAGTCGGTGCGCTCGGCATGATCCTTTCCCGCAAGGCCGTTCACAGCGCCCTGTTCCTCGCCATGACCATGATCAACTTAGCTGTTTTGTACATTGCCAACTTTGCACCATTCCTTGGAATGGTGCAGATCATCGTGTACACAGGCGCCGTCATGATGCTGTTCCTCTTCGTGCTCATGGTTGTTGGCGTTGATTCATCAGATTCACTGATTGAAACAATTCGCGGTCAACGTTTGGCAGCGATTCTTTTTGGCCTAGCCCTTGGAATCCTGCTCGTTGCCATTGTGGGCACAGCGATTGTTGACATGCCTGATCGCGGCCTCGAAGAAGCAAATGCAGCCTACGGC
>CAZVLV010000169.1:1005-4105 GCA_964628015.1 uncultured Aquiluna sp.
AGATCTGATCTTTAGCGACTACCTCTTGGCATTTGAAGCCACGGCTGCGCTGTTGATCACAGCAGCAATAGGTGCGCTCGTTCTCACACACCGCGATCGTTGGCAAGCTAAGAAGACTCAGCGTGAATTGTCCGAGGAGCGGTTTATGATCGGTGCTGGTCATCCCGGCAATAAGCCCAGCCCCGGCGTGTACGCCCGCCACAACGCGGTCAACACCCCGGCAATCCTTCCCGATGGTTCATTGGCCCTCGATAGCGTTCCGGCACCGGTACGCGGTCGCGATGACTCACTACTGATTAATCATCGTCAAATCTCCGAAGTCAAGGAACTGTCTGAAGACGGTGATGCCAAGTGAATCCCACCAATTACATTCTTCTAGCGTCACTTCTTTTCACCATTGGCGCAGTGGGTGTACTCGTTCGCCGCAACGCGATCATTGTTTTCATGTCGGTTGAGCTCATGCTGAATGCTGCCAACCTTGCCTTCGTCGCCTTTGCGCGCATGAACGGGAATCTCGATGGTCAAACCGTTGCCTTCTTCGTCATGGTTGTTGCAGCCGCCGAAGTTGTTGTCGGCTTGGCCATCATCGTGACCGTATTTAGGACTCGACAATCCGCATCCATCGACGAACCAAACCTGCTCAAGTATTAGTAAGAACCAAGGAATAGGACAAGACCGTGACCGTAATGCCTGTTGAGGGAGTTTTATCCCTTATTTGGCTTCTCATTGCATTGCCGCTGGCGGGCGCAGTAATCCTGCTGTTCACCGGTAAGCAGTCCAATAAGTGGGGCCCCTATTTGGGAGTCTTGACCGTTGTGGCCTCCGCGGTTCTTGGCATTCTCATGCTGATCGCCATGCTGGATCTCCCGGTCGAAGAACGCACCATTACCCAAGTTGCGTATCAGTGGGTATTTGTTGGTCAATTCACCGTCGATGTCGCATTCCAATTAGACCAACTGTCTTTGGTTTTTGTTCTGCTCATCACGATTGTGGGAAGCCTGATCCACATTTACTCCCTCGGCTACATGGCTCACGATCCGGATAAGCGCAAATTCTTTGGCTACCTGAACCTGTTTGTTGCCGCTATGTTGCTGCTGGTTCTAGCAAATAACTACCTCTTGCTGTATGTGGGTTGGGAAGGTGTGGGCCTGGCCAGTTACTTGCTCATTGGTTTCTGGCAGTCCAAGAAGTCCGCCGCGGCCGCCGCGAAGAAAGCTTTCATCATTAACCGCGTTGGCGATGTTGGCCTGAGCTTGGCCATCATGTTGATGTTTGTCACTTTCGGTTCTGTCACGTTCTCCGATGTCTTTGGTTCGGCAACCAACGCATCTGAAGGCACCTTGACAGCCCTCGGTTTGTTGCTTCTCTTGGCGGCGGCCGGTAAGTCTGCGCAATTCCCACTTCAGGCATGGCTTCTCGATGCCATGGAAGGCCCCACACCTGTGTCAGCGTTGATCCACGCGGCGACCATGGTGACCGCGGGCGTGTACTTGATCGCTCGTAGCAACGTGATTTACAACAATGCCGAAGTCGCTGCAACTGCCGTGATCGTTGTTGCGTTAATCACCATCTTCATGGGCGCGATTATCGGTTCCGTGAAAGATGACATCAAGAAGTCACTGGCAGGCTCCACCATGAGCCAAATCGGCTACATGATGCTTGCGGTAGGTCTTGGCCCGATCGGCTATGTCTTTGCGATCTTCCACCTACTCACTCATGGTGTTTATAAGGCTGGCCTTTTCCTTGGTGCTGGTTCAGTGATGCATGGCATGAATGACGAAGTCAATATGCGTCGTTATGGTGCGCTGCGCAGTGTCATGGTCATTACATTCATCACGTTTATGGCCGGATACCTCGCGATCATTGGCATTCCACCGTTCTCTGGTTTCTGGTCCAAAGACGAAATCGTTCACGCTGCGTTTGAGCGCAACGTGTTTATTGGTGCTGCAACAGTTCTTGCAGCGGGCATTACCGGTTTCTACATGACCCGAATGGTGGCCATGACCTTCTTCGGCAAAAAGCGGTGGGAACCTGATGCTCATCCACATGAGTCACCCAAGATCATGACGATCCCTCTGATTATTTTGGCAATTGGTTCCACATTCCTAGGTATGGCATTGCTTTTCTGGGGCAACATCGAATCGTGGCTTGAACCTGTTGTCGGCTACGAGAGTCAGCCCACACCGCTGCCCACGAGTGTGTACATTGTGATCACTTTGGCGGTGGTAATTATTGGCGCCATCATCGGTTGGATCACGTACGCCCGCAGGGAAGTACCCATTGTCGCCCCTCGCGGTAATTGGCTCACTCGAGCTGCTCGCAAGGATCTTTATGGCGATGCCATTAATCATGCACTCGTGGTAGCCCCGACAAATTACGCGGCGCGCTCCCTTGTGTGGTTTGACAGTCGCGCAATTGATGGCTTTGTCAACGGTTCGGCAGCGGTAGTCGGAGGTCTATCCGGTCGAATGCGACGCACCCAATCAGGATTCATCCGTTCTTATGCATTGTCCATGGTGGGCGGCGCGGTCTTGGTGATCGTCGCTCTAGTGTTGGTGAGGATCTAGTGAACAACTTTCCATGGTTGACCACCATCGGTTTAATTCCGCTGATCGGCAGCGTGATTGTCATGTTGGTGCCCAAAGCAAATGCGGCACTCGCCAAGTCTGTTGCGCTCTTCTTCTCACTTGTCACTCTTGGTGCGGTTATTGCCATGGCTCTCCAGTTCGAAGGCAATTCCACGGAACAATTCCAATTCGCAGAGAGTTATTCGTGGATTCCCGCATTCGGTATTAATTTCTCACTGGGAATTGACGGCATTGCATTAGTCCTTATCGCTCTCGCAGCCACCTTGGTGCCTGTTGTGATTTTGGGTGGGTGGACTGAGGCTGCAAATGCCCAAGGAAGTGTCAAGGGGTACTTCGCTCTCATTCTCGCGCTGGAAACACTGATGATCGGTGTATTCGCCGCAACGGACGTATTCCTGTTCTACGTTTTCTTTGAGGCCATGCTCATCCCGGTATACTTCATGATCGGTCGCTATGGTGGCCCGCAACGGTCGTATGCATATCCTGGATGCCATGTATGCCTGCATGCCGGA
>CAZVLV010000170.1:0-4093 GCA_964628015.1 uncultured Aquiluna sp.
CAGATGGCGCATTTACGCGAAGTCGCAGAACTGGCAGGAGTGATTCGCCACCGCCAAGGATTTTTGCGTCCTCGCCACCGGCTGCCAACGCCGCGAGAGCATCGTCAATCGAAGTGGCTTTCTTGTAATCAAAGGCGACGGGAATCATTATTTGCCTCCTTGTGCGGCTTGGATGGTTTTCCATACGGTCATGGGTGTCGCTGGCATGGCCACGTCATTCACACCGAGGTGACGCAAGGCATCGACAATTCCATTGATGATCGCAGGAGTAGATGCAATTGCACCGGCTTCGCCCACACCCTTGGTGCCCAGTGGGTTGGTGGAGGACGGTGTGCAGGTGGTGTCCGTCGTGAATGACGGTAGATCAGGTGCGCCGGGAACCAGATAGGTGGACAGGTTCGCGTTCAAAGGTTGACCGTCTTCGTCGTAGAAGGCGCCCTCGTAAAGTGCTTGGCCAATACCCTGTGCCAAACCTCCATGTACTTGGCCTTCTACGATCATCGGGTTCACCTGCACGCCGACATCGTCGACACACACGTACTTTCGCAAGGTTGCTTTGCCAGTTTGAGTATCGACTTCCATGGCTGCAAGGTGTGTGCCGTGTGGATAGGAGAAGTCCTCCGGATCAATTGTGGCTTCTGCGGAGAGAGTGGGCTCCACACCGGGCGGCAAATTATGGGCGGTGAATGCTTCGAAGGCGACAGCACCCAGTGGTTGAGCTTTCTCCGGATCACCCTTGACCTGGAACACACCATTGACATAGTCAAGATCGTTCACACTGCATTCCAATTGATGAGCAGCGATCACGCGTGCTTTCTCCACCAGTCGCTCACTAGCTGCCTTGATTGCTTGGCCACCGACCGCGAGTGAACGCGAACCGTAGGTGTCCATGCCATAAGGGGCACGACCCGTGTCACTGTGCACAACCTCAATGTCCTCAACGGGAACACCCAGGATGCTGGATGCGATTTGGCTCCAGGCTGTTTCGTGGCCCTGTCCATGGGGTGATGTTCCCGTGATGACTTCGACCTTGCCGGTGGGAAGTACTCGCACCGTGCAGTGCTCCCAGCCCCCGGCCACGTACTTCAATGCGCCAAGGGTTCGAGATGGTGCCAGTCCGCACATTTCGGTGAAGGTGGAAATGCCAATTCCAAGCTGTACGGGATCACCGGACTCGCGCCGCTGCTTCTGCTCAGCACGCAGACCTTCGTAATCGAAGAGCTCCAATGCTCGGGCGGTTGCCAATTCATAGTTGCCCGTGTCATAGGTCAACCCGGCAATGGTTGCGTAGGGGAATTCATCGTGCTTAATCCAGTTCTTCTTACGCAACTCCATGGGTTCCATGCCAAGTTCAGCGGCAAGTTCATCCATGATCCGCTCAATTGCGTAGGTGGACTCAGGACGACCGGCACCCCGATACGCATCGGTGGGGGTGGTGTTCGTGAAAACGCCCGTGCACTTGAAATCATAGGCTTCCATCTTGTATATGCCGGGGTACATGAACATTCCAAGCAACGGAACACCCGGCGTAATGATCTGAAGATATGCGCCCATGTTGGCAATCAAATCGACTTTGAGACCAACCAAAGTGCCATCTGATTTTGCAGCAATTTCAATGTCCTGAATCTGATCGCGACCATGGTGGGTGGCCACCATGTCCTCACTGCGAGTTTCGGTCCACTTCACAGGGCGACCGAGTTTGCGTGCTAATTGAGTAACCAGAATTTCTTCGCGGTAGCACTGCAGTTTCCCGCCGAAGCCACCGCCGACATCGGGAGCAATAACCCGAAGATTGTTTTCTGGAACGCCCGTCACCAGTGCCAACAAAAGACGAAGAATATGCGGCACCTGGGTGGCAGACCACAAAGTGATTTCCTCCGACATACCCATGGGTGCAGCGACGACACTGCGTGGCTCCATGAACGCCGGTATCAGTCGCTGATTGATAAAGCGACGCTTGACGACAACATCTGCTTCCTTCACTTTTTCGTCGTAGCCGCCACCAAGGTTGTAGACGTAGCAGGTGTTTGTGCCCTTGTCGTCGTGGACATAGGCGGTGTCGCTGCTGATCGCTGTTTCCATATTGACAACAGCATCGAGTGGTTCGTAATCCACCACGATTGCCTCAAGGGCGTCGACGGCACTCTGATTGTCTGTAGCGAGTACAACGGCAACGCAGTCACCTACGTGCCGAACCTTTCCTTTGGCCAAGGCTGGGAAATCTGGAGCGACCATGTCGTCAGTGACGGGCCACACGCACGGCACGGAGCCATTGAGGTCACCCAATTCTTCAGCGCCATAGGCCGCGACAACATTAGGCATGGCCAGGGCGCCGCTGACATCAAGCTTGGTAATGGTGGCGTGTGCAAATGGGCTGCGCAGAATCGCCATGTGAACGGTGCCGGGCAACTGAATGTTGTCGGTCCAGTTTGTTTGGCCGTGAAGTAAACGCGCATCTTCTTTGCGCTTGATGGGACGACCAAGTGCGGTAGGGAGATCGGTTACATCGGTCATTACTTGCTTCCTTCCATCATTTCAGCAGCGCGCTGAACACTCTTCACAATGTTGTGGTACCCGGTGCAGCGACAAAGATTGCCCTCAAGGCCTTCGCGAATTTCCTCTTCGGTGGGGGAGGGGTTTTCATTCAACAGATCAATGGAACTCATGACCATGCCCGGTGTGCAGTACCCACATTGCAATCCGTGACATTCTTTAAATGCGGATTGCACGGGATGCCAATCATTGCCATCAGATACACCTTGAATTGTGGTGACGGTGCTGCCATCGGCTTGAACCGCAAGCATGCTGCACGACTTCACGCTCTTGCCATCGACCAACACGGTGCACGCACCGCAGTTCGAGGTATCGCATCCCACTACGGTTCCGACCCTTCCAAGGTCATTGCGCAGGAAATGAACGAGAAGGGTTCGAGGTTCAACGGATTTGTGATACGTGGTGCCATCGACCGTGACGGTTATCTCGTGCATGGTGCCCCTTTCGCCGTGAAGGCTTACTAGCTGTGAGTTGGGTTTTTGATGGGTCCGTGTGACAGGACTGTAGAACTCACAAGCCACCCTGTGTGTGGGTTTGTGAAAATTTTTTGTCCCATTTTTAGCCAACGATTTACCTAGCAATGGGGCGAAATCGGACAATCCAATAGGGTTTTGCCGTGGCCACGGATGCAACCCCGCACTTTGTGCGCTCGGCGATTGCCACCGCCTTCTTTTTTCTCCCCCTGGGAATTGTGGCAATTGTGTTTAGCGTTAAGTGCCAGTCCGCGCTGAATGTGGGTGAAACCTCGACGGCCATGCGTGCCTCCACAATGTCACGCAGGTTCTCCCTTGCGGCATTCATCGTGGGTGGACTCATCTACTTCGGGCTGTTCGTGGGCTTCCTGCTCCTTGGCGCCTTTTCCTCCTAAGGCCCCTCGCTAGGCTGGGGCAGTGGCGAATACAGGTTCGGGCAATCCCAATCCACGAGGTCCCGTCCTTGTTGTCGATTTCGGAGCTCAGTACGCACAACTGATTGCCCGCCGTGTTCGCGAAGCACATATTTACTCAGAGATCGTTCCCCATTCCATCACTTCAGCAGAGGTGCTCGCTAAAGAGCCATCGGCGATTATTTTTAGTGGTGGGCCATCCAGTGTGTACGCCGCCGAAGCACCCAGTTTTGATAATTCAATCCTCGGCTTAGGCATTCCTGTCTTTGGTATTTGCTACGGCTTTCAACTGATGGCTCAGGCTCTCGGTGGTGAGGTCGCCCGCACCGGAACCAGTGAGTACGGCCGCACAGATCTCAATACGCGTGATTCCGTGATTTTCGCTGGAGTTCCATCCAATGTTTCCGTCTGGATGTCCCATGGCGATGCTGTGCACAGAGCCCCCGATAATTTCTCTATCTGCGCACAGAGCGCAGGAGCTCCCGTCGCTGCATTCGAGAACGTGGCGGCGCAGCAAGCAGGGGTCCAGTTTCATCCCGAGGTTCTTCATTCGGAGTATGGGCAAGCGGTCTTGACAAATTTCCTTCTGCGGATTGCAGGCTGCGAACCCAATTGGACCATGTCGAATGTTATTGAAGAGCAAGTGAATTCAAT
>CAZVLV010000171.1:0-4059 GCA_964628015.1 uncultured Aquiluna sp.
GTGGGCTGAGACCGGAATGGCGGTGAGAAGTGGAATTCAAATTCTGCTTGAGCAGTTCGGGATTAGCCTCATGCCAATCAAGGAGGGGATTTCCCATTTCATGGCCGAACTGGAGGCTGGTCTTCCGGAAGGCGAAGTAGTGATTACGGAACCTACGCTTATACAGGCTAATCGTCGACGGATGCCTGATCGTCGGTTTCATGTTGGAACCGAAATGCTGATCTGCTCACCTGCGACTGATAGCGAGGCAGTGCATGTGGTGCTCGATCCCTCACGCCAACCCTTCCTCAGTGACCACCGGTTAGTAGGTGTTCCACTGCTACCAGCGGCAATGGCCATTGAGTTACTTCTTCAGGCGACGGCCCAGCGTAAACCGCAGCGCAGCAACCTCTTATTGGCTGATTTCGCAATATCTCGACCTGTAACTGTGCCATTCGGAAAGACCTTAACTCTAGCAATCGATCCGATTTCCGAGAATAAAGGTGTGGCTTTACGCGAGTTGGGCGCGCAAGATGTGTCGGTCGCTGGCAAAATCGAACATGAGCCAATCGGCCTCGCGACTGCATTGAAGCCGGAGGCTGCACCTTTTCCGCTGTATACGTCCGTGTATTTCGAGGATGCCGATTTGGTACACGGCCCCACCTTGCGTTCGTTGAAAGGCAGCTACTTTGATCGTGATGGTGGTTGGGCCGAACTCGACTCGCCTGATCCTTCGCAGGTATTCGGTGGGTATTCTGTAGCTCACACTTACTCTCCGGTGGCCCTCACTGACGGATGCTTCTACGCGTGTGGAATGTTTGCATACTTTCTATGTGGCAGGCGCGTTGAACGACCTTTAAGCATTGCAAAACTGACAATTGGCAGAGTGCCAGACAAGGGAGAGATTTGCAGGTTAAGATTCCGACTTTCCGAGCAGCAAGCCACCTACTCGATGTACGATTTTACCCTCTTTGATGAGGTGGGACACCTTGTTCTAGATGGGCGCGGATTGAGAATGGGACGGTTCTCGTGAGGTTGGTCCGTTTGATCGACGGGGACGTCAAGACGAGACACGCAGCTGTAAGGTCCTGTCTTTTGGAATTCATTGGCGGCAATCCTGCTTCATCGACAAACCCGTATCGTGTTGCCTATGAAATGCCTAGTGGTCGACCTACTATAACATGTGGGGCAGAATACTGTGCGGTCAGTGTATCGCTCTCACACATCAATTCGCTTACGGCGATGGTTCTGGACAATGAGTTGACCGTGGGCATAGATCTTGTCTGTCTGAGCGATGCTGCAGGTCTGGGCGATTGGACGGTTGGAGACCTTACTTCGAATTTGCGTTCATCCGATGCAGCTGCATACTGTTGGGCCGCGCGGGAGGCGGCCTACAAGGCACTCATGTTTGATCGGCCGTTCCAGCCCGACAGTTTTGGAATTTCGTTTTCCGATCGGGGATCTTTCATATGGACTTTCAAAGATCATGATCGGCAGATATCGGGACAGGGATGTTGTGAGTTGTTTGACGGGATTGTTTGCGCAGTGGCCATCGGCCGCCCAATTCGACGAGAGGCTGTCCGGTGATTGATCTCGGTGGAAGAGTTGCCTTGGTCACTGGTGCCAGCCGCGGCATCGGGCGTGCGTGTGCTAATGCACTTGCACTCGCCGGAGCGGATGTGGTTATCAACTATCGCACACAAGATGCGGAAGCCGAAGCTGCTGCGATCGAACTTGTGAAGGCGGGATCAAAGACAGCGATAGTGAAGGCGGACGTTAGCGAGGTTGAAGATTGCGAAGCGATGTGCGGATTTCTTGCCGAGCGGTACGGTCGGCTTGACATCCTGATCCACAATGCCGCTTCTGGAGGCTTTCGCCCTTTGATCCAAACCTCTGCCACCCAGTTCGATGCTGCAATGCACACGAACGCACTGTCTCTGCTGCACCTTATGCGATACGCAGAGCCTTTGATGGCTAAGGGATCTGAACGTAGCAAGGTTATTGTGCTGTCGAGCGCTGGAACGCACCGGGCGTTACCAAATTACGGTGTTATTGGAGCTTCCAAGGCTGCACTAGTGGCGATGGCACGGCATCTTGCGCTCGAGATTGGTGACAAAGGGATCAACATCAATGTCATTGAGGCAGGTCTAGTTGATACCGACTCTATTCGAGCGTTGCCTGGATCTGATGAGATGTTGAGCAAGCGATCCGAGAAGACGCTGGTTGGGAAAAGGCTACTCACCGCGTCTGACGTGGCGAGTGTGGCATTGTTCCTTTGCAGCCCACTGTCTGATTTGGTTCAAGGCCAAACACTGGTTGTGGATGGTGGCGCTTCTATCCTTCCTTAATGTCAAGGTGTGGTAGTGATGTGGCCATGCACTTCACTTGAGCGTTTCTTCATTGATGATCAGGCGGCGGGTTCCGACGTTATGTGCCATGCCGTTTTTGAGGTAGGGTGTCGATTAGACATGCGCGTGGTTTCCGATGGTTTTACTCGGACAATACAGCAACATCCCATGCTCACAGCAAAGATAGCATGGCACAAGGATGGTTCGCCCGAGTGGATTGCGAGTGATACATACTTTCTGACTTTTGACGTTGCCACGTTTCTTCGTGACCTGGATGCAGAGGCGCAGATCAACCTAGAAGTCAGCAGCGGTCTAAGAGCTCTCGTACAGTATCTGGATGACCGGATGCGGATACAACTGCGCTTTCATCATGCGGTTTGTGACGGTCTAGCGATAGCGCGATTCTTCAAGGATTGGATGTCTGCCTGCCGGGCGCTGACTGGCGGTCGGGAGGCAGAGTACTGTGAGCCTGAGTTACGCCTTCTTTCAAGCCGTGGCCTCTCTCGGTGGCGCTCGCCTGTTAAGGTTGATCGCCTGACAGCATCTGTGAGTTTGCTGAGAAGATTTATTCAGTGGGTTACATCTAGGCCGAGCCCCATTCAGTCTGCTGCTTGTGAAGGCGAACCCGATAGCGCAGTAATGGGTGAGCATCGGATCGTGGCGGCTGGTTTAGGACAATCCGACAGCATGGAGGTGTTGAACCAGATTGATTGCGAGTCCGTCTTGCACGTCTTGACTAGTGACCAGACCAACAAGTTAAAGTTAGAGGCGTCTACTGCGGGCATCACAGTCAATGACTTTATCACTTCGAGACTGTTCTTGGCGCTCGGAGATTTCTTGCAGGCTAGGGAAACTGATTGCAGACCAAATTCGCATTTGCTTCGTGTTAGCATTCCTAACAGCTTGCGAACCCGCCTGGACAGGCGAATGCCAGCTTGCAACATCCTTGGTATCGCGTTCATTGATCAGCGAGTGCAGGTCGGTCTTGATCCCGCTGATCTTGCGCACACCATATCCATCGAAACAAAGGACATTCGCAGGTGGGGTGGCGGGCAAGCTTTCTTGGACGGGCTGTCAATGGTTCAGAAGTGTGGACCTTTGTATCGCATGATTCTGCGCTCTGATCTATGTTTTGCGAGTGCTATTGTCTCATCGCTGGGCGATGTTTCGTGGATTGATCCGGATCTTCTGTTCTTCTCTGGAAAGCCTCCGCTTAGGCGCAATACCAACGTAGCGGTGTTTACAAGCGTGGTGGACGGGCGACTTGCTGTTACCGTCAGTCTATCGCGTGACGCTTTGCGCGCAGACGATCGGACCATTATCTTCGCCAGAATTCGCGACCGGCTAGAGGCTTTAGGAGGAAAGTCTCTTGAATGACTGTTCTGGACCGTCGTGTCCGCAGGCATGCATTACCCGGTCGTTCGTCGATATATGCTCTAAAGCAGTCAATTTCTGGATGGGGAGGGCATCCGTGTGGGCTCGCAATCCAATCCGACGACTATTGAAGCTTTTCACATAAATGATCCCTGGTATTGTCCAGATTCTTTCGCACATTTTTTCAAGCGACGGCGGCTTCGGTTGGGTTTTCCTCGGCCTGAAACAGTGGCCGAATGTTCATGTAGCGCTTCTTGCCGGTAGATCGTCAATCAGGCCTCTCACTCATGCTGACAGGAAACCGGGCGGGAGATTTCGTTGCGCGCCGAGGAATAACCGATCGTGCAACGGAAGTGAT
>CAZVLV010000172.1:0-4035 GCA_964628015.1 uncultured Aquiluna sp.
CGGGTTATCTGATCGTGACGGCACACATGCTTCACCCATTCCGAGGGTGCCGTGCTCCCACGCGACAACCGAGCGACCTTCAGGTGGCGCGGGAAGATTTGGAATGAAGATCATGCCGCCGGACACTGCTCGGGTGCCATCGGGACGCTCCGAAACATAAAGAATTCGCTGCGCTGTGCCACCTTCCACCGCGATGTTCAGTGGTTCAGTGCGAATCACCGCGCCGAGCTCTGAGGGAATCGGATCTGGCGGTGTGTAGAACGGGTCGAGGCTGACTTGATAATTGCGTTCAGACACGAAGCTTGATCCTGCACGAGCGATTCCGTACATTCCTCCAGCCACGATTGCACCGAGCACCACTAATCCAATGACTTTGCCAGCACGCATTACCCCAACCTAGCTCACACCTCAACATTCGCTTTCTCGTTATGCTCCTGACGTGGCGTCAAATAGACCCTTTAGCGACCTCCTTCCCGATGAAGACTGGAGCGGTGCGCTCAAAATGCGACCTGCTGGCATCGGTTCCTATAAACAGATTGCTCGCGTCACCATTGCCGCCACCATTGCTTGGTTGATTGCCACAAATTTGTCTCAGAGCACACTGGGAATTTTTGCACCCATCACAACTCTGCTAGTTGTTCAAGCATCGCCATGGTCAACACTTGGAATCTCCGCTCAACGAATTCTTGGCACTGGGCTTGGTGTGCTCGGTGCATCTATTTGGGTGAACCTGCTCGGGCTCTCCTGGTGGACATTTGGTCTTGGACTGCTGATTTCCCTTGCTATTGCTCGCCTCTTACCTTTCTCCATTGGTGGCCAGATCCAAATTCCCATTGCAGTGATCTTTGTCATGGCAATTGGTCCAAACTCCATGGAGCAGGATCTCTGGCGTGTTTTGGACGTAGCCATTGGTGGACTTATCGGCATTGCAGCGGTCGTGCTGTGGCCTCCCAAGCCACCCATGGCGCAGTTGCTTAGCAGCCTTGCCAACTATCGCGATGACATCTATAACGTTTTGAAGGCTATTGGAGAACAATCAGGAACAGATGTACATAGCCGAGTGCATGACTTTGTTACACAAGCTCGTGCACTGCGTGAAGGTGCGGTTACCACACGAGAAAAACTTGAACAGGTTGCGCAGGGAACCCGCGGAAATCTACGTGCAGGAAAAACGCGCACACAGATTCCGCAACTCGCACTTACATTGCGCCGTCTCCTCGGCTTTGCGATTCAGGTGCGTGGTCTGGCGGGCGCTGCTGACGCACTGTATGACCGTCGTTCCCCCGCAGCCCTCACGCCTGTTCAACTCGATGACCTGATCAGTGAACTGCTCACACAAGCGAGCCGAGCAATGGGCGCTCCCGGTGATCCGATTGTTCTCGCAGGCGATGCTGGATTAGTTGACTCAACCGCCTTCGCTGAAAACATTAGAGACATGGCATCCAACGTTGTAGCGGAATATGGGAATGTATCCACCGTGTTGGAATCCATTGCACTCATCGGTCGATTCGACTATTTGCGGAAGCAAGTTCAGGCTTACTCAACTGGTGAGCACATATTCGATGAGGACCTCTAACAGAGCCTCATATCCGACGTCATGGGGGGCTTACGTTGGCTGCGGAGCCTCAAAAGAAATGGTTGCGGTCGATAGTGGCTTACCCGCACTCGATTTCGCAGGTTTCTCCAACTCTCCTTTAGTCATGGTGTCAGTGCTCATGGAGCGCGTTGCGCGCTCAGCTGCATCCACAGTGAAGGTCGTGGAGATGGTGACGGTGTATTCACCCGAAACACCTTGCTTTTGCAGATACGAGGAAATAACTTGTGCGCGATCACGCGCCAGGTCAATGTTCTCTGCAGCTGTGCCCAGACTTATCGATACACCCACGATCACCACGGAAACATCCTGCGCCCCAACAGGTATTGACTTCACCATTGTGCGCAGACGCTGCTTACCAGCGTCACTGAGTACCGCTGATTTACCCTGATAGAACGCAGCCTCACGGATGAGTCCGGCGCGCATGGAAGGCGGGGCAGCAATTACATTCATCAATAGATTCACCGAACGAATCTGTGCTGCATCTGTTTCACCATTGATCTGAAGGACATAGTCACCAATATTCATGCCCTGAGGAACAAACATGGTGGCCGAGACACTGCCAGAACTGGAAACACTTGCTGATGCAATGTATATCGCATTATTCACAGCACGCGCGAGTATTTTCGATCCCATTCGTTCTGACGTGCGAGGAATCGCGAAGACCGCCACTTGAGTATCCGGCATGTAGCCGTCGCCATTGACAACAATGCGCCCACCTTGTGGCACCTGCATCACACCTGTTGGTGTCAACGGCTCCGGCGTACCAGAAGCCGTTTCGGTATCGACACTGAGCTGGAAGTCAGTGCCCACGGCCTCCCACCCTGAGTTCGAAGACGTCTTGACAAGAACAACACTTGTTTCCACTACGCCGTCAACGAGCACCGCTCCTGCACTTGTTCCAGAAATGACGGTTGATGGTGGGGTCACCGGAATATTGGGTGATACTCCCCCGCCATTGGAGGGAGTCGGGGGTGCGGGCGATCGGGAAATACTCAGTGTGTACATCTGTGTGTAGCGCGGATCAGATGCTGTTACCTCAACCTCAATCTCATTCACACCAACGCCTAATGCAATTGACTCAGATGCAGATCCCGAGACAACTGCGACACCATCCACTGTCACCGTTGCTCCCGCACTACTGGTTGTCGGAGTTACTGTCACTGATGCGGTGCCATTTGGCACAGTTGCGCTGTACGCCAGTGTCGCGGATGTGAAAGTAGGACTCAAGGCAACGGCTCCACCAGCGCCAGTCACCTCAAGATCTGAGAGATCCGCATTCGCAGATGGCACCGCATAGGTAGTTGTTGCCGCAACAGAGGAACCCATGCGGTTATTCGCCACCACGGAGAATACGTAGGAAGCGCCATTGGTTAAACCTGACGCCGAACAGAAAGTATTGAGCCCCGTGGGAGCACATGTCACAGTATTCGCGCCTGCGGAGCCTGTCACGGTGACCGTGTAATTGGGGGTAGTGAGTGCTGCCCCTCCATTAGACAGCGGGGCTGACCAGCTGAACTGCACCTCTGTTGCCGTTGCGGCCAACACCGTCAAAGAACGCGGAACAGATGGCACAGTGGATGGGTACTGCACAACCTCTGCTGTGTTGCCCTGGAACTCCGACCCGTTCGCCGTGGTGATCGTGACCACCTTGAAGTCATAGGAAGTTCCATTGTTCAGTCCAGTGACTTGGTAACTCGTGGTGGACATTGAATTAATGGCAATGGCTGATCCATAGGAGCCACCCGCAACCCGATAATACAAGTCATAGCGCACAAACGTTCCACCACCGAGGTCCGTAGGTTGCGTCCATGAAACATCAACGACTGTGTTCCCAGGCACCGCGGACAACGCACCCACCGCGAACGCAGCCGTCGCAGGGGTCAAGGAACCCGTAGCCACCGAAGCCGGTCCGGTGCCCGCTGTATTGATCGCAGCAGCCGTCACCGTATATGCAGTGCCGTTCACCAGTCCTGTGATTGTGCACGGGGAAGTTATGCAGGAAGTGGATGTCACCGTTGTTCCTGCACCGACAGGTGTCGCCACCACTTGATAAGCCGCAATGGTCTCTGATGGCGCTCCGGTGAAGCCTGGTGCGGCAACACCAACAGTTATTGATTGGGATGAGGCCGATGCAGAAGTGATCGTCGGTGCGGATGGCAACGCCGCGACAACCTGGAAAGCGCGCGTCACATTTGATGCTGGGGCATACACACCCGCTTGGCCTGACTGAGTTGCTGTCACTTGGCACGTTCCCGTGTCCAATAGCGTGACAACTCCCAGTAACGACACGGAACACGCAGTGATGCCTGACCCCAGTAAGTATTCGACCGTGAGTCCAGATGATGCTGTCGCTCCAAGTGCAAAACTGGACGATCCATATGTTTTGGTAGTCGGCTGAGCAAACGTAATGTTCTGATTGATCGATCCAACCTCGATCA
>CAZVLV010000173.1:0-4027 GCA_964628015.1 uncultured Aquiluna sp.
GATTAGCAATTGAACATAAGCCCAAGATGATTATTTGTGGTGCAACGGCGTACCCGCGGCTTATTGATTTCGCTGGATTCAGGGCAATCGCTGATGAAGTCGGTGCAATCATGATGGTTGATGCGGCACACTTCATCGGTCTTGTCGCAGGAAAGGCGATTCCTAGCCCAGTGCCCTATGCCGATGTCGTGTGTTTCACCACCCATAAAGTTTTGCGGGGGCCACGTGGCGGCATGATTTTGTGCAAGGCAGAGCATGCGGCGAAAATTGATAAGGCAGTTTTCCCCATGATGCAGGGCGGTCCACTCATGCATGCCGTTGCAGCCAAAGCAGTTGCGCTGAAGGAAGCAAGTACACCCGAATACCAGGAGTACGCCAAGCAGGTCATATTGAATGCACAAGCATTAGCTTCGGGTTTGGCTGAGCGAGGCATGCGTCCTGTCAGTGGGGGTACAGATACGCATTTGGCCTTGATCGACATCACGAGTACTGGTGTCACGGGTGCTGAGGCAGAGGTGCGTTGCGATGCGGGCCGAATCACACTGAATAAGAATGCGATTCCATTCGATCAACAACCACCTTCCATTGCGTCTGGTATTCGAGTGGGCACACCGTCTGTCACCACCCAAGGAATGGGAACAGCCCAGATGGATGTAATTGCTGATCTGATTGATCGTTCCGTTCGATCAAACGATCCTGACGTTCATGCCGAGATCGCCGAGCAGACAGAGCAACTGGTTTCGGAGTTTCCCGCGTATGCTCGACCGTAGTGCGTGATTCAGACGTACCGGTAATGGGTCGATACGCGGAACGGAGGCGAAGGAAGCATGCGCGAGTATTTACTGTGCCTCCTGGCTGCAGCAGCCGTGACCTACCTTCTCACTCCACCTGTGCGTGCGTTGGCTCTGAAGTGGGGGATTGTCGCTCCAGTTCGTGATCGCGATGTCCACGACACAACAACTCCTCGACTGGGCGGTTTAGCCATGTTCGGTGGGTTACTCACCGGCCTACTACTTGCGAGCAAACTCCCCATGATGGGTTCTGTTTTTGATGGTTCCCAAACTGTTGTCGCGCTTCTCTCGGGAGCTGCGATCATTGTGGTGTTGGGAATCGTTGACGATAAATGGGGCCTCGACGCACCCACTAAGTTGGCCGGCCAAGTGCTCGCAGCTGGAGTAATGGCCTTTCAAGGAATTGCCATTATCTGGCTTCCATTTGGTGGGACATTCGTTCTTGACCCACTCACAAGTGTCTTACTCACGGTGATCATTGTGTTAATCAGCATCAATGCGATCAACTTCGTTGATGGGCTCGATGGCCTTGCCGCCGGAATTGTGGCGGTTGCAGCAGGCGCGTTCTTTGTTTACGCATACCTGTTGTCCGTGGAACTGGGCTTGGAGCGGGCGACTCTTGCCACATTGGTGAGTGTTTTGTTGGTGGGCATGACCCTTGGGTTCCTTCCCAACAACCTTTTCCCTGCCCGCATCTTTATGGGGGATACAGGTTCCATGCTCTTGGGGTTACTTCTTGCTGCGGCCACGATCACGCTCACGGGCCAAGTGGATCCCAGCGCGGTCTCCGGCGGTGCATTCTTCCCGGCCCTTCTACCCGTATTGCTTCCATTGGCGGTTATGGCCATTCCCTTGGTGGATCTTGCACTCGCCGTTATTCGACGCACTCGAGCAGGTCGCAACCCCTTTGCTCCGGATAAACAACATCTTCACCACAGGCTCCTGGAGATGGGTCATTCCCAGAGGCGAGCGGTATTCCTGATGTATGCGTTAACGGCTCTCATTTCAGGTGCAGCGCTTGCTATCGCCTTCTTCCCGATCATCTATGCAGCGATAGGCACTGCCATTGGCGTGATCGTCATGGTCGTATTGGTAAGGCACAGGCCTGAACCCGAGAAAGTGCGAGACATATCACGTTCTGTGAACCGTACGGGCTGACGCACAATTACAGGGCATGCGATACCGTTTTGCTCGAAGCGCACCACACCGTTTTCCTTTGGCCAACGAATCACACACGTCTCGAGGTTGTCATGTCTCAAGCGCGCGGTATCGACGCACTTGTTCTTCGCAGAGCAGGGCTTGGGACTGTTGTTGCAGGTGTGATTGTTGTTGTTATTTCGGGTCTCGTTGCCGGAAGTTCTGGGGCAATAGGGGCCATTTTGGGAACAATTTTGGTTGTCGCATTTTTTAGCGTGGGCCAATTTGTTTTAGGTGCGGTGTTGAAATCAAATCCGCAAATGGCACTCACCATGGCGCTTACCCTGTATTTGGTCAAAGTCGGGTTCTTGTTGCTCATTATTGTGTTGTTTGCCGACACAACCCTTTTTGATACCAAGACTTTTGCGGCCGCGATACTGACGGGCACCATGGTCTGGACAGTCGTGGAAGTATGGATTTTTGGCACAACTAAAGTGCTGTATGTAGAGCCCGAATCTTCACAAGATGGTGATCGGAAATGACTTCACTGAGCTCGCAACCCAGCAGCGAATCAACGGATGAGAAGTGGTACCGTTCGCGCGCACGATCAATATCGGGAAATGCTCCCCAACGGACGCTTCCCAGTATGGATAACACCGCGTGGATTATCTCCAGTCGCTTGATTGCTGGCCTGATTCTCTACTCGGCTCTCGGTTGGCTGTTGTCTTTGTGGCTCGGACATCGAGAGGTGCTCATGGCGGTCGGCGCCCTCGTCGGGCTCGGACTGTCGTACTACCTGATATTTACCGGACTCAGTCGGGAAAATAAGGTATTACTTGAGCAAGCACGAAATTCGAATAACGGCATCAACGAGAGCAAACCTGTGAGCGAAAGGGATCGTGCATGACCTACGGTGTTCTCGCGGTAAGCAAGCCGGGTTGTCACATATTCTCTGGGTGCGGTTTCCCTGCCCCAGGTGCCGAGATCTTTCAGTTTGACGCCATATTCTCATTCACAATTGGTGGCCTGGAATTCAATGTTTCCAAAGTGACCGTTCTCCTTTTTCTCGCAGTAGTCGTGATTTTGGGGTTCTTCGGCTACGCCTTCCGCAAGCCCAAGTTGGTACCTCGCGGTGCCCAAAGTGTCGGTGAACTCGGTTACATCTTTATTCGTGACGGTATCGTCAAAGAAACCATTGGAAAAGGCGGCGAAAAGTTCATCCCGTTTCTTTTCACGTTCTTCTTCATGGTGTGGCTGCTGAACTTCTGGGGAATTGTTCCTGGTGCGCAGTTGCCGGTCACCTCAATCTTTGCAATTCCGGTGGCATTTGCGGTAATTGTGTATCTACTGTGGGTACCGCTTGGTATTTACACACAAGGTCCCATTGGCTTCTTCAAGAACATCATGTTCCCGCCGGGCGTCCCCAAGGTCATGTACATACTCCTATCGCCCATTGAGTTAATCTCGAATTTGGTCGTCCGCCCCTTCACTCACGCGGTTCGTCTTTTTGCCAATATGTTCGCAGGCCACCTCCTCCTTGCAACATTTAGCGTTGCAGCTTTTTATCTCTTGAGCTTCACCGTCGTTGGGCTCATTGGTACCGCGGCAAGCTTCACCATGGCTGTGCTTTTGACAGCTTTCGAGGCCTTCATCCAGGGGCTGCAGGCATACATCTTTACTCTGTTGGCAGCCGTATACATTGGGAGCGCGCTACACGCAGAGCATTAAGTCGAAATTCAGCAAGTGCACCGATCAGTACCTACAACTGAATAGCCATCACAAGATCACCAGACCGGCGCCCGCCGGCGCGGAATGAAAAGGAAACGATATGTCGCTTCTCGCGGAACTCACAGGTTCCATCGGCTCAGTCGGATACGGCTTGGCCGCAATTGGACCCGGTATTGGTATCGGAATCATCTTCGGTCAAGGCGTGCAGGCAATTGCGCGTCAACCTGAGGCATACGGCATCATCCGCCAAAACATGCTTCTTGGTTTCGCGCTCGCTGAGGCGCTGGCCCTTATTGGCTTCGTTGTTCCCTTCGTCTTCGGTTCATAGTTCTTCTCACCGAGTTTTACTCAGTGCGAACAACATGACCACA
>CAZVLV010000174.1:0-4026 GCA_964628015.1 uncultured Aquiluna sp.
CTTTCCACGACTTCTCAGCGAACAGCATGGATACGGCAATCACAGGTTCCCATGCAGCTTGATTCAGTTCACTTGCCTGCGGAAGGATTTTCGCCGCTTGAGGTGTTGGCATGCACAATGCAATTCGTTCATTGGCAGTATCAAGTTCTTCTACTTCGTCCTCAATAATTTCGATACCCTCCGCGAGATACTCAACGACACTGCGGATTCCTTTCGGCGCGCTGTACCGCATTGGCCCAACCTTCACGCCAAGGATTCCCGTGTCGTCGGCCACATGAAAAGTGTCCGTCCACTCGCTCACAATTCCACGATCCTGCATCTCGTGTACGTGTTGCTGGAATTCTGGATCACTCACAGTGAAGTAGGAAGCACCAATATCGAATATGCGACCGTCATATTTGGTTCCGGAGTTCCGCACGACCCGAGATGCCATGCGCCCACCAATTTTTTTTCCCTTATTGACCACCCGAAATGGAATTCCGTGAGTCCGCAGAACTCGCGCGCACGCAATACCAGTGATGCCTGCGCCAACGATCAGGACTGGTTTAACCAAGGGTTGGGTCACACTCAACAAGGAATTCGGAGATTCGAACTACTTCATCGGTTTCACCTATGGCACCTGCTGCCCGCCCAAGGTCTTGCAGGCAACGCAAGAATCCTTGATTGGGAACATGACTCCAGGGAACAGGCCCATGACCCTTCCAGCCATTGCGACGCAATGCATCAAGACCTCGGTGGTACCCCACCCGGGCGTAGGCATAGGAGGCAACGATGTCGCCTGCATCCCACGCTTGATCACTCAACATGGCCCATGCCAAGGAACTCGTGGGGTACTTCTTCACAACATCCTGAGGATCGGCTCCTGCTTCAAGTTCAGTTTGCGCAGGATCCCCTGCGGGCAACAGAGTCGGTTCAGGTCCGCCCAGAAGGTTTGTGCCGGGGATACTCACGAGTTCATCATCGTTCCGACAGAGCGCAGGTCTTCGCACGCTAACTTCACACGCTCTGCCATACCTTTTTCAGCAGCTTTGCCGTACGAGCGTGGGTCATATTGCTTCTTGTTACCGACATCGCCGTCGACTTTCAGAACACCGTTGTAGTTGACAAACATGTGATCTGCGATTGGGCGGGTGAATGCGTATTGGGTATCGGTGTCGATGTTCATTTTCACAACACCGTAATCAAGGGACTCGCGAATTTCGCTCAAAAGCGAACCGGATCCACCGTGGAATACCAGGTCAAATGGCTTCTCGACACCGTATGCCTCGCCAACGGCTTTCTGGATGTCATTGAGGATTGATGGCGTGAGAACAACATTGCCGGGCTTGTACACCCCGTGAACATTGCCGAATGTTGCAGCGACCATATAACGGCCACGCTCGCCAAGGCCAAGTTTCTTCGCGGTTGCAAGTCCATCTTCAACGGTAGAGAACAACTTTGCATCATGGGATGCTTCAATTCCATCTTCTTCGCCACCGACAACACCGATTTCAATCTCCAAAATCGTGTGTGCCTTGACGGATGCATCAAGCATTTTTTCTGCAATATCAAGGTTCTCATCGAGGGGAACAGCCGAGCCATCCCACATATGTGACTGGAACAGTGGCTGCATGCCCTTGGCTACCCGCTCCTGTGAAATTGCCAACAGCGGTTCCATGAACCCTGGCAATTTATCTAAGGGACAGTGGTCGGTATGCAGTGCAATATTCACGTTATATTTCGCTGCCACAACGTGCGCGAACTCTGCGAGAGCGACTGCGCCGGTGACCATGTCTTTCACGGACTGGCCGGATGCGAATTCCGCGCCGCCCCAGGAAACCTGGACGATTCCGTCTGACTCTGCCTCGGCAAAACCACGAATCGCAGCATTAATTGTTTGAGAAGAGGAGGTATTAATAGCTGGATAGGCGAACTTGCCGGCCTTGGCTCGATCGAGCATTTCGGCATAAACCTCTGGCGATGCAATTGGCATGGGAACTCCCCTTGTGAATGGACTCTTGCGCCCTATCCTTCCACTCGCTCGTTAACAACATGTAACCGGTTACGCGCCCAGCACACAAACAGAGGCCCATAACAGCGCAGGGATATGGGATCTAGGTAACCGCCCACTGCCGCACCCACTCATGCATGGCAATGGCCGCGGCGGCACCAACATTGATTGACCGGGTTGACCCGAACTGGGAAATTTCAACGAGCGAATCACAGCCTGCACGCATGGGTTCAGAGAGACCTGTGCCTTCCTGGCCTACAACAAGAACGCACCGTTCGGGGAATGTGAACTTCTCGAGTTTGACTGACCCTGGCATATTGTCGATGCCAATGACGGGAATGTTCTGTTGTGTGGCCCAGTCAATAAAGTCTTCAGCATTTTCGTGGTGGTGAACATGCTGGTAGCGGTCGGTGACCATGGCACCGCGGCGGTTCCATCTCTTCTTACCAACAATATGCACCTCGCCGACAAGGAACGCATTAGCGCTGCGCACAATCGTGCCAATGTTGAAATCATGACCCAAGTTCTCAATCGCAATATGCATGGGATGCCGCTTGGTGTCGAGATCGGCAACAATTGCTTCGAGCTTCCAATATCGATATTGGTCGGTGACATTGCGTCTATCACCTTCGCGGAGAAGTTCGGGGTCGAAGTGATCCTCAGTGGGCCATTCGCCTTCCCACGGACCCACGCCCACAACCTTGAATGGCTCACCATCAGGTTCGTCGACTTGCACCGCTACTTCCTCCATGAGAGTGAACTTAACCACTACCCTGTCAGGGTGCTAAAAACTCTTGCCAATTTCATTCGCGGCGCACTCATTGGGATTGCCGAAGTTATTCCCGGCGTGAGCGGTGGAACCTTAGCCCTGATCGTGGGTGTGTACCAATCTCTCCTCGATGCAATCGCGGATGCCGTACTTGCAGTTCGTCAACTTTTTGGACTCGCTGGCGACAAGGCCTCGCCAAGAAGATTTCTGTCATCCGTAAAGGGACTCCCCTGGGCCTTACTCATTCCTTTGGGAATAGGAATGGCGATTGCTCTGGTGCTCGGAGCACGAATCATTGAACCCCTGCTTGACGAGCAACCCATCGCAATGAAGGCACTGTTCTTTGGCCTGGTGATCGCAGGAACCTATGTCCCAGCTCATATGGTTCTAAAAGTCGGCGGCTGGAGCCCGCTGTACGTATTTATTGCATTTGTGAGTGCTGTCGTTCTTTTCTTCCTTACCGGAATCCCTGCTGCAGACGTCGCAGACCCGAGTCTGATCGCAGTTTTCCTCTCCGCAGCTGTTGCGATTTGCGCATTAGTTCTACCTGGAGTGTCAGGATCCTTCCTGCTGCTCACATTAGGGATGTATGACACAACGATTGCGGCAGTAAATGACAGGAACTTTGTGTATCTCGGAGTATTTGCCCTGGGTGCAATTCTTGGGTTGGCAGTATTCGTTTCGATTTTGCGCTGGCTACTCGAGCACAAAGCCCGCATCACACTTGTGATCATTACTGGGCTCATGATTGGTTCTTTACGGGCGCTGTGGCCATGGCAAGGGGAAGATCGGGAGTTACTCGCCCCCGGAGATCAACTCGGTCTTGCCATTGGCATGTTTGTGGCAGGAGCGGTGTTTGTCACGGTCTTACTTATTGTGGAGCGTCGACTTGGCCTTAGTGAAGAACAAGAAGACGAAAAACAGGAAGACTCACTCAAGTCCTAGATCCTGCAAGGTGTACGCGGCGGTGTATTCATAACCTCGCTCAGCAATTGTTGCGCGAGCACCACGGTCAACAATCACACTCACCCCCGCAATAATCGCGCCTTCAGTGAGAAGTGCATCTACCGCGGTGAGAACTGATGCTCCTGTGGTGGAAGTGTCTTCCACGGCGAGCACCCGCACGCCTTTTACGTCGGGACCTTCAATCCGACGCTGCAGGCCATGTTGTTTCTCGCTCTTACGGACGACAAATGAATTAAGGAGCTCGCGATCCTGCGCAGCGCTATGCATCATTGCTGTTGCTACCGGATCTGCGCCTAATGTG
>CAZVLV010000175.1:0-3964 GCA_964628015.1 uncultured Aquiluna sp.
TCCGGATCGGTTACACCGTACTCATTACTCACTAACTCAAATATCTCTGATGCAACCCACGTCGGGGCATGCACACCATTCGTAATGGAAGTAATGGGTACATCCGCAGGATCAAAGCCTGGCCACAGATGCGCGAACATTTCTCGTGAGACTTCGCCGTGAAGAAGACTCACTCCATTTGCTCGACCGGCCAAACGGAATCCCATCATGGCCATATTGAAAAAGTCACCCGAGTCTTCTCTCCCTAACTCAAGAATCTTCTCGACTGGCACCCCTGCCTCGGCATTGTCTGCACCGAAATACCGAACAATCAATTCGATGGGAAACCTGTCGATGCCGGCGGGAACCGGGGTATGGGTGGTGAACACGGTGTTCGCTCGGGTTGCTTCTAATGCTTGGTCAAAATTGAGACCAAGATTGCTTTGGACAAGTTCCCGAATTCGCTCGATGCCCAGAAAACCTGCGTGGCCCTCATTAGTGTGGAAGACATTGGGTTCGGGGGCACCCGTGATCGCACAAAATGCTCTCATGGCTCGGATACCACCAATGCCTAGGAGCATTTCCTGCTGCAATCGGGTTTCACTCCCACCGCCGTAGAGTCGATCCGTCACCTCACGGCCAGAGGGATCATTTGCTTCGATGTCTGTATCCAAAAGCACAAGTGGCACGCGCCCGACTTGAGCGACCCACACTTGCGCACGCAACTCCCTGTTACCAGGAAGTCCGACACCAATCACAACAGGTGTGTGGTCATGTTTGCGCAGCAAGGTTACGGGGCTTGCTTCGGGTGCGCAGACTGGATAAGCCTCAAGTTGCCAAGCGTCTCGGGAAAGCGACTGACGAAAATAGCCCGATTTATAGAATAATCCAATTCCGATAATGGGAACGCCTAGGTCACTGGCAGATTTCAGATGGTCCCCAGCGAGAATTCCCAAACCACCGCTGTATTGCGGAAGAGAGGCTGTTACGCCAAATTCGGGGGAAAAGTAGGCAATACCGGAAATGTTTCGTAGCTGAGTTTGGTCTTCGGCTTCGAACCAACCAGCACTCGTGATGTATTGCTGAAGATTCTCCCACCTTTGTTGCACCCACTGGACAAATCCGTCATCACTGGCCAACTCTTCGAGACGGGACTGGGACACTTCGCCCAATAGGCGAAGTGGATCGTGTGTCTGCTCCCACAGTTGTGGGTCTATCGCGGTGAAAATCTCGCGAGTATGGGGATCCCAGCTCCACCGGAGATTCAGTGCCAGTTCATTGAGTGGCTCTAATGAGGGAGGCAGAATGTTTTGGACTGTCAGTATCTTCAGTGCGCGCACGGATGTAACTTACTGGGCAACCGCACCGCAAATGCAAACGTATACATAAAAACACCTAGTGCCAGCCGCTGATCAGCGCTACCCTCGGCACTATGGTTCCGCGTCCCCTCACGGTTGACCAACCACGCCATGAACGATTTACCTTGACCGATATTTCTCCCGTGGTGGAATGCGGGAGTTTCCCAGCAGCCGCAGTGAGGGGGGAAGTTGTTCCCTTTGGTGTCACCGCTTTTCGGGAGGGACATGACTCCCTGAGTGTCGATATTCGATTTACTGATCCCACCGGCCGAGAATCAGGCCCATTTCCCATGCACACCGGTCATGATCCTGACCGCTATGAGATTCTGTTCCAACCCGACACCGAGGGGTTATGGAACTTCACCCTCACCGCATGGGGGAACCCATGGGACACCTGGCGCACACGAGCCATCATTAAAGTTCCTGCCGGCCTTGATACCGACCTCGAACTTACCGAGGGTGCCCAGATTCTGCAATTGATCGCGAATCAACCACAACTCACTGCAGATCAGCGGAGAGTAATCACGTCTGCCGTCACGACCGTCATGAACACATCTCTGCCCGCAAGCGTGCGACTAGCGGCCGCCACCGACGCCTCCATCATGGACATTGTTCACAAGCACCCACTTCGCCAGTCACCCACCGAGTCTGGACCATGGCCCTTACTGGTCGAAAGGCCGCGGGCACTCATTGGAGCATGGTACGAATTCTTTCCACGAAGCGAAGGTGCGTCTCTGGCTCCTCCGCGATCTGGAACTTTTGCCACCGCCTCTCAGCGGCTTCCAGAAATTGCCGCAATGGGATTTGATGTGGTGTATCTACCACCTATTCACCCGATTGGCGTAGTGAATCGGAAGGGACCGAATAACACTCTCACTGCCGGCACACAAGACCCTGGCTCGCCGTGGGCAATTGGTTCCAAAGACGGCGGACACGATTCCATACATCCTGATCTTGGAACAGTGAGTGACTTCACGAAGTTCATAAAGTCCGCCCAAGACGAAGGCCTGGAGATCGCTTTGGATCTCGCTTTGCAAGCGGCCCCCGATCACCCCTGGGTGAAGGATCATCCAGAGTGGTTTACCACTCGTGCGGACGGATCCATCGCCTATGCCGAGAACCCACCTAAGAAGTATCAGGATATTTATCCACTCAATTTCGATAATGACCCCGAAGGTTTATACGCTGAAGTGGAGAGAGTCGTTCGGTATTGGATCGACCTCGGAGTTGAGATCTTCAGAGTTGATAATCCTCACACCAAACCCGTGTGGGTGTGGAATCGACTTATTCATTCCATAAACGCCACTCATCCACGGGTAATTTTCTTGGCCGAGGCATTCACTCGTGCGCCCATGATGCGAGCACTTGCCCAACAAGGCTTCCAACAGAGTTACACATACTTCACGTGGAAGACAAGCAAACATGACCTTGAGGAGTATTTCACCGAATTAGCGGGCCCCATGTCTGCCTACATGCGTCCCAATGTGTTTACCAACACTCCAGATATTTTGCATGAGTACTTGCAATCAGGTATGCCTGCTGCATTTGCAATCCGAGCCACACTAGCAGCAACACTGTCACCCACTTATGGAATTTACAGCGGCTTTGAACTCTTTGAGCACGTGTCATTACGCCCTGGCAGTGAGGAGTATCTTGACTCAGAGAAGTTCGAATACCGACCTAGAGATTGGGATCTGGCACACAAGCAAGGCCGGACCCTGGCTCCCTATCTCAAGGTGTTGAATCAGATTCGCCGCAATAACTCTGCCTTGAGTTCACTGCGCTCACTCCGCTTTCACCCAACCGATTCCCCCGACATCATCGCGTACTCCAAACAGGATCACTCCAATATTGTCCTTGTCGTCTGTACATTAGATCCTTATCACGAGCATTCCACTACCGTGCACTGGAACATGCCCGCACTTGGATTGGAGTGGAACTCTGAGTTTTCCGTTCGAGAAGAACTCACCCATGCAAGTTGGCGATGGAACCCGCACACCTTCGTGCGCTTGAATCCATATGAAAATGTGGCGCACATTGCTCGTATTTCCAGTCCCATCACAACTGAATTTGTCTACACCCCCGCAACGGGACACAATCCATGACAACTTCGATCCCCCATTCGGAGCTCCAACGCCTTCGCGATGGCGCACATTTCAATCCACATTCACTCCTGGGTGCTCACCGAGACCACGATCTCCTCACGATCCGCGCCTTACGCCCAGATGCCCGCAATGTCACATTGGTGTTTCACGGTCAGCGATATGCCATGACCCAGGAGATCCCCGGCATTTGGGCAACATCCGTTCCACATGATCGAACCGACCCAATTCCCTTGTATCAATTTGAAACTCTGTATGACAACTCGGAAGTGGTTTCGCCTGATGCCTACAGTTTCCTACCGACCCTTGGTGAAATTGACCTCCACCTATTAGGAGAAGGTAGACACGAAGAACTCTGGAATGCACTCGGTGCGCATACACATTCCATCTCCATAGGTGACCAAGTGGTTCACGGTGTTCGCTTTTCGGTATGGGCCCCCAACGCTCAGGGTGTGAGAGTCGTCGGAGACTTCAATTTTTGGAATGGCCACGCACACCCCATGCGATCCTTAGGGTCAACTGGCG
>CAZVLV010000176.1:0-3956 GCA_964628015.1 uncultured Aquiluna sp.
GAGTCGATGAGACTCTGCTCGCAGGATCCGCACGCAGGCGCTGTGGAAAGTGGACACCCACATGCTGCGCGCACTGGGACCCACAATTTCCACCACACGCTCGCGCATTTCCGCTGCGGCTTTATTGGTGAAAGTGATGGCCAGTATCTGACCTGGGTGGGAAGCCCCACTCGCCAAAAGGTGTGCGATTCTTCGAGTGAGAACTCGGGTTTTCCCTGATCCTGCACCCGCCACGATCAGTAACGGAGTTCCTCGATGAGTAACTGCTTCTCGTTGGGCTGGATTGAGATCATTCACCAGTTCATCGAGGTGATGACCGTCCAATGAAGTAGCTTCGGGGGTCTCACGCACCATGGCAGTCTAGGTGTGGACACTGACTATCGGCGGATATACCCAATCACCTGAATTATTGCCCTTGTAGGAACGCTCGATGCCAAAGCCACCTGACCGCCCTCACCGACTTCAGCCACGACAATGGACACGTTCTTGCCGTCAGCACCGACATAAGCCGATCGAGTACCTCGATCTACGCCACCTACCGCGTACGCGGCCACCCGGCCTTCGGTCCCTTTGCCCTTAGTCGTAATTCGCAAAATGACACCGGCAACTTTCTTCTGTTTCTTGGGTACCGAGCCCACACCTGTGGCCTTAACCAGTTTCACTTCCGCGGGATCGAGTTTTGTTTTTATCAACCGTTGCGCGGACATACCACGCGCCTTCAGAGCACTTGCCCCAGCTTGGTACCCAAGAATTTCAACTTTGACCTGAACTGATGGCTTCTTCGATGCCGCTATCTGCACTGTTCCTGATGACACAGGAACAACCAGAATTGATGTTCGCGTCTTGTTCTTGCGCACCTTGACCTTCGCGGCGTTCACTTTCTCACCGATTTGACCAATGCGTAACTTGCCCTTCTTGGTCGCTTCACTGGTGGTGAGGGTGACCAATGCTGATGTGGCTTCTGCGGGAAGACCGGTTAACGTCACCGTGCGAACTTCACCGGGTTGGAGTGCTCCTTGGGTCACCGATTCATACCCCAACTCTGATCCAATTCCCACGAATCGATCACCGTCAGGACTCACTTCCACAACTTCAGGTGCGGCAGGTGCAGGGGCAGGTGCTGGAGCGGTTGGTTCAAATTCGGAGAGTGGTGCCACCAATGTGTCGCTGACTACCTCGGCCTTGTTCTCTACTTCCCCACCATCGGGGTAATACCCCAGGACATCGACGGTGATATCGGTGGCACCCGCAATAGTCGCAATCGCAATGGTGCCATTGGACGCCACCGGAACAATTGCGTCTCCACTGGAATCTGAGTTCATGGGTGCTTTGACTACGGGAACACTCGAGCTGGATCCCGGCGCCCAGGCGCGAATAGTTGTTGGTGCGTTGTTACCCAGTGCAGTAATTCGCACGAGAACGGCCGCCACACCCGTTTCCGGTACTCCACCTTGACCGGTCACTTTGGCGAAGAGTCGACGACTATCGCCCTTCCAACGGTCCTGCTGTAAACGACAACGTGTCTCGACTCCGCGGCCACTGCGTGTTCCTAAAACTCGGAACTGCCCAATGCCCACGACACCTGCTGCGCGGGTAGTTGGGGCGGCCCCAGCCGTGGACTTATTGCGTGGGCAGAACGGTGCGCTCAATGGCGTCCCATCCCAGAATGACGTCCGACCGGATGCGCCATCCCATGTCAGCGAAATGTGAATGTGATTTCGGTGGCAGTAGTTATCTGCGCTCTTTTCAGGTTTGGAGAAACAACCTTTAAGTTCGGTCCAGCCTCGCTTGATGTCGTAGCCGCGCCAGATTCGATCATTCCAACCGATGTACATGATGCCGAGGCGAATCGCATTCCCGTACTCGACACCAAATTGATCAGGGCCGAGCATCCAGTTTAAGAATGCTTCGGCATTTGCACGATCTTGTGCATCGCGAACATCGACCATCCAGTCAACTGCTCTACCTTCTTTATGTTCACTTTGTCCACCGACATTGCATCCGCGTGGAATCCACACGGTTTCCTGCTTGCCGTACACAGCCTGGATGTAGTCAGCGAGCTTTTGTGCACCCGGTTTCGGGGAGGGATCACATTGCGCTTGGCCTTCGTATTCGGGAGGCGCATCCATTTCCGGTGGCAATGCAACCGGTGCGCCCGGAGGTACCGGTGCGGCAGGAAGACCTACGCCAGGTTCCGGAGCTCCCGCACGCACTCCCGTCCAAGAGGTGGATGTCCACCCACTGCTGTTACCCACCGAGGCAGGGGCCAACCCAAGGATCAATGCGGTGATTGACACGAAACTTATGGCGCCCACAAATCCGCGCCCAACAGCACGTGCGCGAAGTCGACCGGCACCACCTGCGCGCACGCGGGAGCCGGGCAGGGCAAAATGCCCTCTGTTGTGGGGAAGCACGTGCCTACTCTGACACGAAAGTGACGGGTGTGACTACTCCCCACGGCAACTCACATCAATGTAATTCACATTTTTGGCCCTTACGGGGCCTTTTTATGAGGGAATGAGATGGAAACTGAGCAAAAAATCGACCGAATTCTCGTGGTCACGGCTCACCCCGACGATGTCGATTTTGGGGCTGGTGGCACCGTGCGCAAGTGGGTCGAGTCCGGAATCTCGGTGTCCTACTGTATTTGCACCGATGGGGACGCAGGCGGCGCCGACCGGGATGTCCCCCGGAGCGAGATCCCCGGCATCCGCCGGCGGGAACAGATCGAGGCTGGGAAGGCTCTCGGAGTCACCGACATCCACTTCCTCGGATACAAAGATGGCGACCTTCAGGTCACCCAGGATCTTCGACGAGATATCAGTCGGGTGATTCGCCAAGTGCAACCTCAACGGGTAATCATGCAATCCCCCGAGCGCAATTGGAATCGGATCTACTCCTCACACCCTGATCACTTGGCCGCAGGTGAAGCAGCGATCTTCTCGGTGTATCCCGATTCTCGTAACCCATTTGCTCACCCTGTTTTGTTGCAGGAGGAAGGACTCGATGCCTGGACCGTGAATGAGGTGTGGGTCATGGGCGCACCGGAAGTGAACCACTACGAAAACGTCACTCAGTTCTTTCCACATAAACTCGAAGCGCTAATCGCGCACGAATCACAAACCGCCCACATGGAAGACCTTGAAGGACGGGTGCGGCACTGGATGACAGCGACCGCAGCCGAAGCCGGTTTACCCGAAGGTCAACTTGCGGAGAGCTTTAAAGTGGTGAATACCGCTTAACTCGAAGGCTTAAGTCCACAAAACAGCGATAAAGATATTCGCAATCGAGAGCGCACCAATAGCTCCCCAGAATCCAACCTGAGGTGGTGTCTTCTTGCGACCGACGAACGCCAAGACTGTGATGATCACGGTGAATGCGAGCTTCACACTGATCTTGGCCATGTCGAGTTCGCCTGTTCCGGTGTAAGCGCCACTCTCAATAAGACCAACCATGGCCACACCTGTCACCAACTGAACAAGTGCACCATGCCACATTGCTGGATTAACGCCCTTATCCGCGCTTTTCATTTGCACAAGGAAGCCGCCAACAACGCTGGCCAGACCAATGAAGTGAAGGACGACAATCAGGTTATAGATGAGATCCATGCAGTCACAATACCTTGGAAATCACTTGCTCCCAATCAGGCTGGGACTGGTCTTGATTTTTGGACCGAAATTTGGTCTGAGTTTGCTAGTCCCCTCAAAAATGTTTCTGGTGGGGTCGGTGTGAGTGGTTAGGTGCTCACTGATCGTGGCGCCAATCGACAAATGACAACGAAGGCGGTCCTGAAAGGCTGTATGGGCATCCCGCACTAACATGCTCAGCATGTGGCGGTCTTTGGCGATGGTGTGGGTCTTAGCGGCCGTGGCGCTCGTGGCGCCGTCGGCGGCGGTAGCCAACGATACGTCGATCGGAGCCGGAGAGGTCACCTGCCGGCCGGGACCCGAGGCGAA
>CAZVLV010000177.1:0-3955 GCA_964628015.1 uncultured Aquiluna sp.
CGTGTCTGCTCGCTTCATTAAAGGCAAATTCTAAAGCTGCAATCGAGTGTGGTGAACCATCTATTCCCACAACGACTTCATGTGAGCCGGCGCGCGCTTGATCGCGCATGACAATGACAGGGCAATGTGCGTGAGAGGCGACCTGTGTACCCACCGAGCTAAGGAGCAAATTCGCGAAGCCACCCCGACCTCGGGAACCTAGAACGATAAGTTCTGCGGTGTTCGAAGCGTGAAGTAACAGACCGCTCGGTGTTCCCACTTCTACATGGACAAGGACGTCGGTGCAATTCAGTTCACCGGCCAGACGTGTGAGTTCAGTGATGGCACTCGTGCGCATGTCATCGATGAAGTCCAATCTCGGTGGAACTCCCATGCCAAATACTCCACTTGCTGTGGTGGGCAGTATTGCGTGCGCCAAAGTCAGCCCACGCCCACGAAGTGTTGCTTCTGTTGCACCCCACTGTGCGGCGCGAAGTGCGCCGTCAGAGCCATCCATGCCGACGACAACGCGACCTGTGAAATCGTCTTCGGCTGAGTGTGTCACGCTTTGCTCAATTCTGTGAAGGGTTGACCCGCGTCTCAATTCTTAACGAGCTTCACCCCAATGTAGTGCCACAATCCGGCCCCAGATCGGTGACTTTAGTCCTGAATATTGTCCACGAGGAAGGTAAATCGAGAGCGCCACGATGCTCGGGACTGGGGGCAATGGGGAGTGAGATAGTCAAAATTGTGGGGGGCGCCGTCAATTACATCGACAACGGTGGGCACGCCCGCCGCCCGAAGCCGATCAGCGAATAACAGGTCTTCTTCATAGAAGATATCGGCGGTGCCCACACATATATATGTGTCGGGCAAACCGCGCAGGTCTGTGGCGAGAGCAGGGACCGCGTATATCGGTGGATCTTCTTGCGGTGGAAGGTTCTTGAGGTAGGAGTTCCAGGCGGTGCGGTTGTCCTGAAATGACCAGTAGAGCCAGGTCTTCTCCCACCCTGGCTTCACCGTGACGGTTCGGTGGTCGAGCATCGGATAGATAAGCACCTGGCAACTAGGTTGGATGGATTTCGAGTCGCGTAATGTAAGGGCGAGCGCAGCCGCCAATCCAGAACCGGCACTGTTTCCCAGAAGAGCAATACTTCGTGAATCAATGCGGAGCGATTCGGAGTTCTCTACCATCCACTGAAATGCAGTGAAGCAATCATCAAGTGCGGCAGGGTAGGGGTGTTCGGGAGCGAGCCGGTAATCGACCGAGTAGACGGGAAAACCTGTTGCTCTGGCGTAGGCGCTGCACCTTTGGTCATAAGCCTCAATGGTGCTCATGATCATGCCGCCACCGTGTATGTGAAGAATCGCGGGAGATTTTCCTTCCTTGGCTCGCAAGTTTTCCGGCATGTATTCTCGGATTTTCAATGCACCGGCCCGGTGGTCGGTGACGGTAATTCCGGGTACCTGACCAAACTGTTGCGAAAGCCATGGAGCCATACCGCTAGCGCGATTGCGAAGCGCAGGGACATCATCGGGTCGGGGGGCAGGTTCACCCCGCTGAATAAAGGCCAACCGCGCTAATGCAGGTATGAAAGCAAGATCGACGCCTCTGAACTTCATGTGCACAACCTTAAGCGTTGGCGTATCAGGATTTGGGGCAAAAATAATTACACAATTGTTGTTTAGATTCATATTTGCTGGGTACAACTTAGGTAATAACGGGTTAGGTATTACAGGGCAGAGGAGAAGTTGTGGAGAAGGTGGAACCTATGGGTAGAACGGCGCACTTTGTTAGTCTCCTGGAACAAGCACAAACAATTGCAGTGAATAAAATCCTTAGTGCGGAACAGGATCTACCGTGGGTGGAAATGGACCACCTCATCTCTGAGTGTCTGGCCAACTTCCCGCTTGATGCGGGGCGAGGAGCGCGCGTCGAGTCTGAATTGCTTTGATTAGGAGGTGAGCGTCGAAGCGCCCGAAGTGGTGCTGGTCCCGCCTGCGCCTCAAGCACCACGTCGGCGCAGGGGAAGTCGTGGTGCGACTCTCACAGTGGTTGTGATCACAGTTTTGTGGTTGATCCCCACGATTGGTCTACTGGTCACATCCATCCGACCTGTGTGGCAAACCAAGAAATCAGGTTGGTGGAATGTTTTTTCCGACCGCGACATTACGGCAAACAATTACATTTCCGTGCTGACAGGTGGTGTGGAATTACCCGAGGGAATCACGCCGTATCTGTTTAACTCGCTGGCAGTTGCCATTCCCGCAACCTTCATTCCAATTGTGATCGCATGCATGGCCGCCTATGCACTCGCGTGGGTTCCGTTTCGCGGCGCCACCGCAGTCCTCATCGTCATAATTGCCTTGCAGGTCATTCCGATTCAAATGATCCTGCTACCACTTCTTGATGCTTTCAATGTTGGTTGGAGTGTGGGTTCATTTCCCGTACTGCCTGATCTCAATAACCCTGAGACAGGTCGATCACTGCTCATGGGAACCTATATTCCTCTGTGGATTGTTCACACGATTGTCTCTTTACCGATTGCGGTTTTCCTGATGCACAATGCGATTTCTAAGGTCCCAAGGGAATTCCTTGATGCAGCTAAGATTGATGGCGCTTCGCACTACCAAATATTTCGACTTATTGTTCTTCCGATAGCGGTCCCTGGCATAGCTGCATTTGCAATTTTCCAATTTGTGTGGGTGTGGAATGACTACATCGTTGCTTTGACCTATTCGGCGGGCACCCCAGATGTAGCGCCCGTTACTCGGTATCTGGCCTACCTATCCGGCTCGCTAGGAGTCAATGAACACCTTATGAGTGCTGGGGCATTCATCTCCATGCTGATTCCCGTTGCCGTCTTCTTTGCCCTGCAGCGCCACTACGTAAGAAGCCTCACCGGTTGACACGGGGTGACCCCGCTGGTTGCAGGAAAAGTTCTTGGCACCTAGAATTCGGCGCACAAGGGGAGTACCCCATCTGCTAGGTGTCGTCAATACGGTGTGGCAATCCACGCCCGGTGCCTAGGCCGGTCACACCTGTGAAGCCGGTGGCGGAGACCTTGCGTTACGTCGCTCGTGCGACCTTGCGTAAGGGAATTCAATGGTTGTTGAACTGTGGGTCTGGCTGGCCCTCCTAGGCATTGTTCTTGCAATGTTGGCAGTAGACCTGTTTATGCATCGAGATGCTCACATCATTTCGGTCAAGGAAGCTGCTACCTGGTCATTGATCTGGGTGTTTGTCGCAACGATTGTAGGCGCCTTGATTTGGTGGTACTTCGGTAGTGAGTTCGGTATGCAGTACTTCGCGGGCTACTTGATTGAGAAATCGTTGGCCGTAGACAACGTCTTCGTGTGGGCCATGATTTTCAGCTATTTTGCCGTGCCACGGGAGTATCAGCACCGCGTTTTGTTCTATGGCGTGCTCGGGGCGCTTGTATTCCGCGCCATCTTTATTGCGGCAGGTTCGGCTCTCATTGCGTCTTATGCGTGGGTTCTGTACATATTCGGTGCATTCTTAATTTTGACCGGTATCAAAATGATGAAGCAGCGTAATGAACACTTTGATGTTTCGAACTCGAAGACATTGAAACTTTTCCGACGTTTCATCCGAACCACAGATGAATACGAAGGACAGAAGTTCCTCACTCGTAGAAACGGTGTTCTTTTTGCAACACCACTCCTCGCTGTTTTGGTACTTGTTGAGGTCACTGACATTATTTTTGCGGTTGATTCCATACCCGCGATCTTCGCCATCACGCAGGAACCGTTCCTCGTTTTTGCCAGCAACGCCCTGGCAATTTTGGGTCTGCGCGCCATGTACTTCTTGCTCGCTGACCTTATGCACCGATTCATCTACCTCAAGATTGGTCTTTCGCTCGTTCTCGTGTTTGTTGGTATCAAAATGATTGTCGGACATGCATTCTTTAAGATTCCCACCGCCATTAGTCTTGGCGTGGTAGTCGTGCTGATT
>CAZVLV010000178.1:0-3924 GCA_964628015.1 uncultured Aquiluna sp.
TGCTGCAGCGCGCGGACCATGTCGTCGCGGATGTCGGCGAAGTGATCAACCGGGGGAACAGGGAAGTAGCCGCCCTTGTATCGAGTCTTGTAACCGCGGTTACCGCCTTCTTCAACGCGTCCGGTATTCCACGCACCTTCTACCGAATCGATGTAGTAGTAGCCGGAGTGCTGGTTGGTCTCGAAACGAACATCATCGAAAACATAAAACTCGGCCTCTGGACCGAAATAGACGGTGTCTGCGATTCCCGTTGAGGTCAGATATGCCTCGGCACGGGCCGCCACGTTACGCGGATCGCGGGAGTATGGCTCGTCTGTGAATGGGTCAAGAATGGAGAAGTTCATCACGAGAGTCTTGGCCGGTCGGAATGGATCGATGTAAGCCGTGGTGGGGTCTGGAACCAGTTTCATGTCTGATTCGTGGATTGCCTGGAACCCACGAATGGAGGAACCGTCAAACATCAGACCTTCATCAAATGCATCGGCACTGAAAGACTCCACGGGGACGTTGAAGTGCTGCATTACACCTGGCAGGTCCATAAATCGAACATCGACGAATTCGACTTTTTCCTTCTTAATGAAGTCCAGTACCTCTGAACTGTCCTTGAACATTCGTTCCTCCTGTTATCACTGCAGATTCCGGGCGCTCCCGGGTGACCCCAGATTAGAAGATGCGGGTATCGCTCAGGTATCCCGTCTGTTTCCGTCATGTTAACTGCTGAATCGCCCATCACATAGGGGTGATTTCCACAGGGCGTGATGAACGATAAATGAATCCGAGACAGGCCATAGAATGGGGAAATGGCCATAGAGGTGCAGCACCTAACCAAGAGTTTCGGCTCAGGGGTCACGGCGGTCAAGGATCTGAGTTTTTCCATTGCCCCAGGAAAGGTCACTGGGTTCCTCGGCCCCAATGGCGCAGGAAAAACAACCACCCTTCGGTGCCTGTTGGGGCTGGTGAGCCCCACGTCTGGCACCGCAACCATTGATGGACAGACATACCGACAACTGCAAAATCCGATCACCGTTGTTGGGGCCTCGCTGGAAGCTAGCGGTTTCCACCCGGCACGCTCCGCTCGTAACCACTTGCGCGTGCTGGCTGCCGCTGCAAATATTCCCGACTCACGAGTTGATCACGTTCTCCACACCGTAGGCCTCAGTGATTCTGCCAATCGCAAAGTCGGTGGGTACTCCCTCGGCATGCGTCAGCGCCTGGCCCTGGCTGTCGCTCTATTGGGAGATCCCAAAGTCTTGATTCTTGATGAACCGGCAAATGGGCTTGATCCTGAGGGAATTTCTTGGTTGAGAAGTTTCTTGCGGCACCAAGCTGGACTCGGAATAACTGTTTTGGTCTCCAGCCATGTCTTGTCAGAAGTTCAGCAAACCGTAGACAACGTGATCATCATTCGCTCTGGATCATTGGTCTACCAGGGTTCACTTGAATCACTTTCCCATGGGGGCCCCGTTGAGGTTGTTGTGCGTGGTCCGCAGGTTGATAGATTCAAAGAGAATTCACAGTGGAATGTTCGCGACGGAGAGGCGGGTTCGTTGATCATTACTGGCGTGAGTGCCGCCGAAATTGGGCACCGTGCCTTTACTGAGTCAATAGAACTTCATGAGTTAAGGGAAAAGACTCCCGATCTTGAGCAAATGTTCTTGGGACTGACCCAAAGCGATGGGAGTCCTTCATGATCGACCTCGTCAAATCCGAGTTTCGCAAGGCGTTCTCCACCAAACTTGTTGTGATTTTAACGCTATCTGCATTGGCATTTGTGTTACTTACCGTTGTGCTGGGTGTGTATCTCACACCTGGTCCACCGGGGCAAGAAGACTTTAATGCGCTACTTGAACCTGCTGCAGTCACCAATATTTATTCATCCGCAGGAGGAGCATCCGTATTCGTGTTGATTCTTGGCATCATTGCCATGAGTGGTGAATACCGGAATCAAACAATTACATCAACGTTTTTAACCACCCCTAAGCGCCAACGGATCATCTTCGCAAAGATGATCACCTATTCAATCCTCGCATTCGTCATCGCCCTGATTATGTGGCTCGCGACTGTGATCGTTGCAACTGCATTGCTCACAACCGTGGAGCACGCCCCTGTTGACTGGACCACAGTCATCCAGATTCTGGGGGGCGCCCTGCTAGGTCTTGTCCTGTACGCGATTCTCGGTGTCGCCATTGGTGCGCTGATCACCAATCAGGTCGTCGCAATTGTTGTCACTCTCGTGTGGATCTTTGTTGTTGGTGCACTCTTGGCCGTTTTTGTTGACTGGATTGGTAAGTGGCTCCCAGGCGGAGCTCTGGATGCCATTCTCCAAGCAACCAATACCTCAGGATTTGGTGGCACCGATGCATTAAGCGTGCCAGTCGCCGCCGCGGTTTTGATTCTCTACACCATGATTTTTGCTATTGCTGCGGTTGTATTGACTAATCGCAAAGACATCACATGAGTGAGCCTCGACCCCTCATGTTTCCCGCGCAATCTTCCGCGGGATTTGGTCGCAGGCTCGCGGCGCTCACCATTGACTGGTTCGCAAGTCTTGGGATCGCTCTCCTCGTTTTTCGACAGTATGCATATGGCTCAGGCGACTCAATGCTCGCCACCGTTGCCATTTTTTATATTGAAATTGTGTTCTTCACTTTCTTACTCGGTGCCTCTTTCGGGCAAAAGATCTTGGGCCTGCGAGTTGTGAGCCTGCAAGGTGGGCGTTTAGCGGCTTGGCGAATAGCGGTTCGCACGCTGTTGATCTTGCTCGTTATCCCTGCCCTCGTGATGGATTCAGACGGCCGCGGACTTCAGGATCGCCTCGTGGGTTCCCAGGTCGTCCGGGTCAGTTAACGCTTGTGGAGTCACGTCCTCACAAGAACTGGAGTGAGGCGGTGGCCGATTAGCGGGGGCGGCGCACTGCCCGAGGGCTAGTGGGAATTGGCCCCTTCGGGATAGGCATTGCATTTTGAGCATTGCCGAGAGCATCTAGGCGCCGGCGCACCTCCGTGACTTCGCCGCCACGCAAGTTTCGAGGGAGCTTGCTTAACGTCTTCTGAAGCTTCTTCAGTGAGACTTGATCCTCGGCCGTTCCCACCTGAATCTCGTAGATCGGAACTTCACTCACCCAGCGAGCCGTTTTCTTGCGCTCATTAGTCAGCATGGAAGTGACGCGGCTAGATGGACCCTCAGATACGAGAATCACACCGGGCTTACCCACAACTCGCGTAATCATGTCTTGGCTTTTATTTATAGACACCGCAGGTGTCACTGCCCATTTGTTACCACGAATGGATTGAATCACGGCTGCGGCGGCCCCTGGTTGGCCTTCGATGGAGGCATAGGCCGCGGTCATTGCCCGACGACTGAACCAGAAGGTGGCGGCAAGAAGGCCGATAGGTAGAGCGATCAAAATCGCCGTGACGGGGTTGACAAGGAACCACACGGGAGCGGCCACAATGGCGGAGGTGACGAGGAATACCCCAAGAACTTCGGCCCACAGATAGGGAAATGACTGCGCAGTCATTCGCCAGTTCTGGGCGATGGATGAAAAACTCTGCCTGATTCTGCCTTTAGCCACGGTCTCAGCCTAGAGGAGAGAGTCGGGATTCAACCCGAGTGGTTAGTGCAGCCCCACAACATGGATGGGATCTCCCACCTGAATTAATCCCGGACGTTCCACCCACCCGGTAATTCCCCGCAAATGCATGGCTGCCTTAGGAAACTTATGGGGGAGGGTGCCATACCGCGCTTGCACCATGCCACCGGCAATTGTGCACGGATTGTTTTCGCCACCGGTCATGATGGACGCACCACTGGGGAACATCAGCCGAGTCATAAGAGGAGTTGCCGTGAGATCCGAGAGACCCTCGGTGCAGATGTTGTCCCCGATTGTCCCCGGAATGATTTCGTCCACACCCATTCGTTGTG
>CAZVLV010000179.1:0-3868 GCA_964628015.1 uncultured Aquiluna sp.
AAGTTGAAGACGAAGAAGACCTTGCCTTACTTGAGGCTCGTGACTTGCTTTTTGCTCGCATTCTGCAATATCGCGCCTACAAAGAGATCACCGTGATTTTTACGGAGATGATGAACTCGGCCAGTAAATCATTCCCCCGAACCGTTGGTTTGGAACCACAGTTCGCGGATCTACTGCCTGAAGTAATGATTGGTCTCGGACCTGATCAATTTGCGGCCATTGCGGCTAAAGCTCTCACTCCAAAGCCGGTTGAGGAAGTGGGAATAGGACACATCCATGTGCAAAGAGTGTCGGTGCGCGAGCAGGCGGCAATTATCGTGGACCGACTTCGAAGAGTACGAGCAACTACGTTTCGAGCTCTCACTTCTGACTGCGATACAACGCTGTTGATCGTTGGCAGGTTCCTTGCCCTATTGGAATTGTATCGGGAGCAGGCAGTTGTCTTTGAGCAAATTTCGCCCCTCGGTGATCTCACTATTCGCTGGGTGGGGCAAGACCAAGGTGAGATAGATGTCACTGATGAATTCGATGTAGAACGTGACATTGACGCAATCGAATCCACGCCCGTTGAAGAAGTATCCATTCAGGTAACAGAAGAGGGATCATGACTGAGAATTCTGAGATTGACGAGCCAGTGGAAGACGGCCTCGGAGCTCCAACACTCGGAGCTCCAACACTCGGAGCTGCACTTGAGGCCCTTTTGCTTCTCACTGATGAGCCGTTGACCGCACGAGACCTTGCACAAATCACTCGCAGGCCTGAAACTGAAGTTGACAGCGCTCTGAAGGATCTGGCTCGGCAGTACACAGAACAGGGGAGAGGCTTTGATTTGCGCGAGGTAGCTGGGGGCTGGCGCTTTTACACGCGGGCAGAGTGTTCCCCACTCATCGAGCGTTGGGTAATTGATGGCCAGCAAGCGCGACTAACTCAGGCCGCGCTCGAGACACTCGCGGTGATTGCGTACAGGCAGCCGGTCACGCGCGGTCGGGTCAGCGCTGTTCGCGGTGTAAATATTGACGGAGTTATCAAAACTCTGTTAACTCGAGGTTTGATCGAAGAAGCTGGCACAGAGCACGAATCGGGTGCCATCTTTTACAAAACCACATCATTTTTTCTCGAACGCATGGGTATTGCATCTTTGGAAGACCTACCACCACTTGCTGAGCACCTTCCGGATCTTGCCGATCTCGATGCAGTTCTTGAGTCGGTAGCTTCTGGTGATTAACAAGCTTGATTCGAGTTCCAGCGAATCGGGTGAGGGCGTAAGGCTTCAAAAAGTTTTGTCTCAAGCCGGTTTAGGTAGTCGTCGCGCATGTGAGAATTTAATAGAGCGTCGTCGAGTCACGGTCAACGGAAAAGTCGTGCTCGAACAAGGTACGCGAGTAAACCCCGAAGTCGATGTTATTCATGTTGACGGCGAACGAGTTCCCACAAAGGCAGACACTGTTGTTCTTGTCCTCAATAAACCTTCAGGCGTGTTGACCACAATGTCAGATGACCAGGGGAGGCCTTGTGTCGGCGACTATGTCCGAGATTCGACTATTCGCGTTTTTCATGTGGGTCGACTAGATGCTGATACAGAAGGTTTGCTCATCCTCACCAACGATGGTGAGCTTTCGAATCGACTGACGCACCCCAAGCATGCAGTGGACAAAACCTATATTGCGACTGTCAAAGAGATAAGCAACCAAGAAGTTCAGGCCCTTGTGAGTGGGGTCCAGTTAGACGATGGTCCTGCTGCCGCCGACAAAGCTCGGGTGGTGACTAGGGCCAAGAATGCGGCCATGGTGGAGATCGTGATTCATGAGGGGAGAAATCGAATTGTGCGCCGGATGTTTGAGGCCGTGGGTTCGCCGGTCACGGCACTCGTGCGCACGAGAATTGGACCGATTCACCTCGGTCAGCAAAAACCAGGCACCATCAGGATCCTTTCCGGGCCAGAGCTGCGCTCCCTTTACACGGCGGCTGGATTGTGAGTGACTCTCAGTAGACTCCCCGCATGGCCATTCGTGCGATTCGGGGTGCTACCTGCCTTTCCCAGGATGATTCCGCTGAGATGGCCGAAGCTGTTGGTGAGCTACTTTCCATAATGCTCTCGCGAAATGACATAGGTCGTGAAGATGTCATTAGTTTATTTCTCACGGGCACCCCTGATCTTCGGAGCGCATTCCCCGCAGCGGGGGCCAGACTTCACGGAATGACCGATGTACCGCTGATGTGTGCTCAAGAAATGGATGTTCAGGGTGCATTGCAAAAGGTTGTTCGCATAATGGCTCACGTCGAAACAGATCATTCGCGTGCTGATATCCATCATGTCTACCTTCGTGGAGCCGAAGTTCTTCGTGCGGATCTTCCACGTGTTCCCGAGGCGAAAGCCTGATGGCATCTGCTGATTCACTTCCACGAGTTCACGTCATTGGTTCTGGGCTCATTGGGGCGTCTATTGCACTGGCCCTTTCGAAGAAATCGATTGATGTAACAGTCGATGACATCAATGCTGAGCATCTTGATGTCGCTCGGTCTATTGGCCTGAAAACACCCAATGCAGATAAGTCAGCAAGCATTGTTTTTGTCTGTGTCCCTCCAAATCAGGCTGCAGAGGTTTTGGCGACTGCATCTCAAGACTTCCCGGAGGCAACAATCACCGATGTCACATCTGTGAAAAATACTGTTCTCACTCGCGCCATTGAGTTGGGAGTGGACCCGGTTCGGTTAGTCAGCGCCCATCCCATGGCGGGCCGCGAAATCTCAGGTCCACGTGCAGCACGCTCAGATCTTTTTGAAGATCGCGTCTGGGTTATTACCCCGAGTTCTGTGAGTGACACTCAAAGAGTCACAGAGATAGAGCGAGCCATTGAGTTGTTGGGAAGTTCATGGGTTCAAATGGATGCCGAGCACCATGATCGAGTTGTAGCGCTCGTGTCACACGCCCCCCAAATTCTCGCAAGTATCTTGGCTGGTGAATTGGTAGATCAGGATTCTGAGGATCTTGGGATCGCGGGTGCGGCCCTCGGTGAAATGACTCGAATTGCTGCATCTGACCCCAGTCTGTGGAAAGAAATCCTCCTGGCTAATTCAACAGAGGTGCTGGGCGTTATGGATTCAGTCATGTCATCCATGACCAAACTTCGCGCTGCCATTGCGTCAGGAGATTCCTTGGTCATTGAGGAAGTCCTCAGGCGAGGCAATCAGGGTCGATCACGCGTGCCCGGCAAGCACGGAGGGCAGCATGTGTCATTTGAGTCCGTGAGTGTCATGATTTCTGACGAACCTGGATCACTGGCCGAACTCTTTACTGCTGCTGGTGGTTTAGATGTCAATCTGGAGGATGTTCGAATCGAACATGTCATGGGCAGACCCTCAGGCATTGTCCAATTGTTTGTGAGGGAGGGCGAGGCTCATATCCTTGAAACTGGTCTGGAATCCCAGGGTTTTGATACTCGAGGTCGCACGTGACCGACCATGTCATAGCCATCGATGGTCCTGCGGGATCGGGAAAGTCATCGGTGAGCCGTCAGGTTGCCAACACGCTCCAGTGGGTCATGCTGGATACGGGCGCCATGTACAGAGCGATTACATGGGCGGTGCTCAGTGCTGGCATCGATCCCACCGATTCCGAACTAGTGGGGCGCATAGCCCAGGATTCGGAGATAGTAATTGATACTCAGCCTGAATCCGTGGCAGTAGTAGTCAATGGCACCAATGTCACCTCAGAAATTCGTTCGATGGAAGTCACTTCTGCGGTGAGCGCCGTGAGCGCTGTCCCGCTTGTTCGGGAGCGATTGGTGGAGTTGCAACGTGAGACTGTTCGTGGCTCCCACCACGGCATTGTGATTGAAGGCAGGGACATAGGCACGGTTGTTTTACC
>CAZVLV010000180.1:0-3867 GCA_964628015.1 uncultured Aquiluna sp.
GAAATCATTGCTGGTGAATCACTGCACCTCCTAAGTGCATCAGTGACTTCTTCTGCGCTAAACGTTCCCGCTCCCGCCACACTCTCCAGTGCAATGGGTGGCAGGCCGGAAGCAATCGAACGTACAAGAACATTGAAGCCGCCGATCGATGTCACAGGCAGGGCTGCAATCCAGCGCGGTGGTGCAGAGAATTGCTGTCCTACTACGGAGCCTGAGTTAATGAATTCATTGAGTGCACCAAGTTGATCAGCGGTGAATTCCACACCCCGCGGATTTCCGGTAGAACCAGATGTACTGAGCGTGGCCACCGTGTGCGACTGAGTCGGTAACGCGGGAGTTATGGCGGCACGAATGCTCTCCACCATGGCGGAGGGAAAGTGTTTGCTGACAACGGGGACAGGGGCGAGCGCACCGCCTGAGTCCAGTGCCCGAACTAGCTGGTCGTAGACGGTCAGAACACCGTCTGCGCCAGGAGTGACCTCAATAACAGAGAGGTGACTCGGGTCGGTGTTCATTGGGCGAGACTAGGAGATGCGGGTAATCTCGAGTCATGGACACTCGCAAACTCTATGAACTTCCACCTGTCGCGGCTCCGGAGTCACCTGCCCTTCGTGATCCCAGTCACTCGTCAATCATTCCCGCATGTGAGTGGAAATCTGTGGGGGAGTTCACCGATATTTCTTATGAATTAGGCACCGGCACGTGTGAGGGCATCGCCAAAATCACGATTCGTCGTCCCGAGAAGAGAAATGCGTTCCGACCCCAGACACTTTTTGAGTTAAGCGATGCATTTAATGCAGCCAGAGACGATGACACGGTCGGAGTAATTATTCTCACCGGCCAAGGTGACATGGCTTTCTGTTCCGGCGGAGATCAAGTCATTCGCGGTAATGACGGTTATATCGGCGATGACTCGGTTGCGCACAAAGGTATTGGACGCCTCAACGTGCTTGACCTCCAAATTCAAATTAGGCGCTTGCCGAAACCGGTTATTGCCATGGTGGCTGGGTATGCCATTGGTGGGGGTCACGTTCTTCATGTTGTCTGCGACATGACAATTGCAGCCGACAATGCACGCTTTGGCCAAACAGGACCACGGGTGGGTTCATTTGACGGCGGATTCGGTTCCGGATTACTCGCACGCACCATTGGGCAGAAACGCTCCCGCGAAGTCTGGTACACCTGCAATCAATACGGTGCCGAGCAGGCATATGACTGGGGATTGGTCAACGAAGTTGTTCCCCTTCCTGATTTGGAGATAGCAACCTGCGATATCGCCAATCAAATGCTGACCATGTCGCCGCTCGCGCTCCGCATGCTGAAGGCTTCACACAACGCGGTAGACGATGGTCTTGCAGGTGTTCAACAACTCGCGGGCGATTCCACTCTGTTGTTCTACATGACAGAAGAAGCCCAAGAAGGCCGCGATGCATATAAGGAAAAGCGGAATCCCGATTTTTCTCGTTTCCCCAAACGTCCGTAGCACACTGTGCTCAGCTCACTCGGAGAAAAACTATGGTCGACCGGCCATTGTTTTGGTGTGGAGTTGCAGCACGAGTTCAGGGGAGTAACTTCCCGAGCGGGTATTTTGTTTCAAGGCCCTGCAGGGTGGGGAGAGTTCAGCCCATTTGCTGACTACTCAGATCAACGCGCAGCACTGTGGTTGCAGGCGGCCATTGAAGCGGCATACATGCCCGTTGTGGAACCCGTGGGTGCGCAGATCCCCGTCAACGCAATCATTGGCGACAACGAAGATGTCCGTGCGGCAACTCGACGTGCCATCGAGGAATTTGGTTGCACAACAATCAAAGTGAAGCTGGGATGTGAACTTGCGAGCAATCGCAAAAAACTCGATGCGATTGTAGAGACGGCAGGTGAGCAATCCAGTCTTGATCAACCGATATCCATTCGAGTGGATATCAATGGACGCTGGACATTGGAACAAGCGATCACGGCATGCAAGGAGATGGTGAGCTACCCAATCGAGTATGTCGAGCAACCGTGTGCGGACCAAGAAAGTTTGCGACAACTACACCGTCAGATAGACATTCCTATTGCGGTCGATGAATCCATCAGAATTGATCGACATGTATCTGTTCGGGAATTTGCTGACATAGCCATTGTGAAAGTGTCACCTTTGGGTGGACTTCGTGCCGTGCACGCCGTGGCAGAGAGTGTCGGTGTTCCCGTCCGAGTCAGTGGGGCGCTGGAGACATCGGTGGGGTTATTCCCGTCACTGCTCGCCGCGTGGCAACTAGCCCCGGCTCACGCGGCTGGGTTAGGAACCGGCGCGCTCTTTGCAACAGATCTCGTGCCCATCATCACGGTGCCACATGCAGGTGTACTTCCGGTGCGAAGGTGTGAGCCGGATCCACAACTATTGGTGGCTAGTGACCTACCTGCACAGGAGCACGAGTACTGGCTCCAGCGGTTCTCTGCGGCCTTTGCTTATCTGCCAGAAGAGTGCCTTGCACTTCTGAAAAGTTCCCTCTAGCGATGGTCACGAGGAGGAATCAAGCTGGTGTGCAAGGCTGAGCCCATGGAAGCGTCAACCGCTCAGGCAATCGTCATGGTGGACGAACTTGTTCGCTGTGGTGTCACCGATGTTGTTCTGGCTCCAGGATCTCGCTCAGCCCCCTTTGCTCTGGAGGTCGCTGCCGCATGCGAACGCCTCGACCTTCGATTACATGTGCGCATTGACGAACGTGTTGCTGGCTTCGTTGCACTCGGTATTGGCAAAGCCACTGGGGTGCCTGCAGCTGTCATCACAACTTCCGGCACGGCCGTAGCCAACTTGTTGCCCGCAGTCATTGAGGCAGATTTGTCATATGTTCCACTTCTCGTGCTGACCGCTGATCGGCCACCGGCATTGCGCGGAGTCGGTGCCAATCAAACAATTGATCAGATCAATATCTTCGGTGGATACGTACGCGACTTTGTTGATATGTCGGTTGCTGCGCCAGTGGAAGGTCAAGTTCCTTATTGGCGCAGTGTGGTTGCGCGAGCCGTGTCGATCTCCACGGATTCCATGCAACCTGGACCGGTACACATCAACGTTCCCTTCTCCATGCCATTGGTCAGCGAAGGCGGCGACTGGATAGAAAGTTTGGCTGGCAGACCCGATGGCAGACCATGGGTAGCCGATGCCCGCCTGATGGCAGGTATGAGCACCCCCATCGATGAACTCATGTCATTTCTTGACGAGGAATCGGTTGTTCCCGCACGAGGAGTGATAGTTGTGGGTGATCACAATGACCCTGATGCCATTGACCTGGTAGATGAACTCAGTGAAACCACCGGTTGGCCCATCATTGCTGAACCCAGTGCAAACATGGGCGCTGCAGGTTTAATCCTGTCTCATGGTTCATTAATTGTTGCCGATCAAGAGTTTCGCGAGACTCATATTCCCGAGTTAGTCCTCACCGTGGGAAATATTGGATTATCTCGATCGGTACTGGCACTCATTCAATCCGCACAATTTCACATTGCGGTTGATCCACATACGCATTTCTCTGATCCCACCAGATCAGCGGATCTTGTGCTATCTGCGGTGCCACTACCGCCCGAAGAATGTGAAGTGGAACCGGAATGGTTGGAAGAGTGGCAACGAGCCGATGTTCTGGCGGCTGCCGCCGTGGAGACAGTGCTCCCGAAAGATGAACTGACCGGTATGCAGTTTGCTCGCATCGTGACCCGCATGGTGCCGGAGGCCGGAACACTATTTTTAGGCGCATCCTCCGCCAACACCAATCCGATACCGGCGGCCATCACAATAACCGCGATGCTTCCCGTCTTACATACTATGCGATACATAGAATCCTCCGTTAAATTATTTTCAGGTTTGGGCCGTGGCGCAGTAAGCGCATT
>CAZVLV010000181.1:0-3865 GCA_964628015.1 uncultured Aquiluna sp.
GCGGCAGTTGCCGGCAACATCCTGGCCGCAATTGGTGCAGCTGCTTGGTCGATCGTGACCCTATTTGTCACTCCATTCATCATGATCAAGGGACAAGGACCGGTCCAAGCACTCAAGTCCTCGGTCAGCATGGTGAAGGAGAAATGGGGAACACAGGTCACGGGCGGGATTCGAATTGGACTCCGGCTGCTCGTCATTATTTTGCCCGCCATTGCATTGATCGTTGGAGGAATATTCCTCATGACAGGTTCCGGTGCCTCGGTGAGTGTCGGACTCATTCTTCTGGGCATCGGAATCTTGCTGCTCATGATTTCTGCCGTACTTGGTAACGCATTACGCTCAATATTCTCTGTGGCCCTTTTCCACTTCACCACAGGCGAGGGCTCATACGCCCCCTTCACCCCACAAGAACTTGAAGGTGTACTCACAAAAAAATAGAAAGTCACCTATGGTTGGAGCATGGGAAAACTTGATGGCAAGGTCGCATTAATCACCGGTGGAGCTCGAGGCATTGGCGCGGAAGATGCGCGTGTACTGGCTGCCGAGGGCGCAAAGATCGTGGTCTGCGATCTCCTCGACGATGAAGGACAAGCACTCGCACAGGAAGTTGGCGGCATTTACCACCACTTAGATGTGACTAGTGAGTCCCAGTGGCAAGAGGCAATCGCATTCGCCGAGAAAACATATGGTCCTGTTGACATCTTGATCAATAACGCGGGAGTAGTCGGCTTCACGCCACTAGATACCTGCGATCTTGCCGAATGGAATCGTGTGATCGGAATCAATCTCACGGGAACATTTCTAGGTATTCGATACATTGCAGACTCCATGAAGCGCGCCGGTGGTGGTGTGATTGTCAATATGAGTTCCACCGCGGGTCTTATGGGCTACTCACAACTTGGTGCTTATGTTGCTAGCAAGTGGGGCGTGCGCGGTCTCACGAAATCAGCCGCTCTTGATTTGGCCCAGTACAAGATTCGAGTGGTGTCCGTGCATCCCGGTCCCATTGAGACACCCATGACCGCAGGAATTGATGTCGGTTTTTCACGTCGACCCATTCCCCGCATTGGTCAACCTTCCGAGGTCGCCGCCATGATCCTGTTCTTGGTAGCTGATGCAACCTTCTCCACGGGCACCGAGTTTGTTCTCGATGGTGGCGCAACTATCGGCGAAATGATGCGCACCTAGCAGAGAAATTTTTAGGACGGAAGTTTTCGGAATACCTGTTTCGGCAACACCTTCAAGCCCGCCATCACGAAACGCAGCGGACCGGGTGCGTAAACCGTGCTCTTGCCTTTGCGTAATGCGCTCACAATAACTTTCGCCACGTCTTCCGGGTCAGTCGTCATGGGTGCCTCAGGAAGGTGCGTTGTCATTTTGGTGCGCACCATGCCTGGACGCACAATCAAAACATGCGCCCCCGTACCAGCCAGTGCTGCATCTAACCCTTGAGCGAAAGCATCAAGTCCGGCTTTTGTGGAGCCGTACACAAAATTGGATCGGCGGGCCCGATCACCTGCAACACTGGAAAGAACAACAAGGGCACCGTGTCCTTGATTCTTGAGGCGACGCGCCACGTGCAATCCAGCACTGACTGCTCCCGTGTAGTTCACCGTGGCAATCTCCACGGCCTGGCTTGGATCTGCTTCAGCACTCATCTGATCGCCCAGCACGCCAAATGCCAAAATCACAACATCGATATCAGAGATATCAAATGCGGAATCGATGATGGCGCCATGGGAGTCAGTGTTCTTTGCATCAAACTCAATACTCTCTACTCCCGCGATATTCAATGCTTGTAACTGCGCGACAGCTGCATCAAGAGCAGGTGACGGCCTGCCGGCCAGCAACACTCGACGCAGACGCTGCCGCGGCATTTGCTGAATAGTGGCAAGTGCGATCTCACTTGTGCCGCCCAGCACCAGCACCGATTGGGGTTCGCCTAATGCATCAATCATGTTCTTGCCTTTCAGATAGCGAGTCGTCGAGATAGGTCGGATGCAAATACATGGTTCGGGTCGAGGCGATCCCGTACTTCTCGCCATTCATCAAGTCGCGGATAAGTGCGGGCAAACATGGAAGGTGATTGGCGGGAGTCCTTGGCAAGGTACAGGCGACCACCTTCAGCAGCAACGAGTGCATCGAGTTCATCAAGGGCTCGGCCCAGTCCGGGTACACCAGCAGGAACATCGACCGCCAATGTCCACCCAGGTTGCGGAAAGGAGAGCATGCCGGGGTTACCGGGGCCAAACCGCTTTAACACTGTCAAGAAACTGAGCGTGCCGACTTCACGCAACTTGCGTAGGGACAACTCCACGAGATACCCGGCTGAGTCAGGAACTTGGAATTGGTACTGCAAGAAGCCCTTGGGCCCGTAAATACGATTCCATTCCTGTACTCCATCAAGTGGGTGGAAGAAGCCGCCAATTCCCTGAAGTTCCCCCACGCGGTGAGCGGGATGCTTGCGATACCACGCTTCATTGAATGCGCGAACACTCCAGCGATTAAGTAAGCCAGATGGAACAAGTCCGGGTGCCGTTGCAATTTTCTTGGGGTCGTATTCGTGAGGCTGCGCAATGCCCTCCCGCGTGCACTCTTCTAACGTTGCATGATCACCGCGGGTAATCACACCACGCCCTGATGTCGCCACCGAATCAATCCAGGCAACGCTGTACTTGTATTCGTCGTCACGTTCAATCATGCGTGACATGACATCATCGAGATCTTTGCCGCGTTCGGTATCGACTGAAATATAAGAACTTTGAATAGGAATCACCGTGAATGTCGCGGAAACAATCACTCCAGTGAGTCCCATTCCCCCGATGGTTGCCCAAAATTCTGGTGATGCGGGAGTGAGGACGCGAGTATCTCCGAGTCCGTCAATGAGAGTGATCTCCAGGACATGTGCGCCAAAACTGCCATCGCGATGGTGATTTTTGCCGTGAATATCTGCTGCAATCGCCCCACCCACAGTGATGATTCGAGTTCCAGCGGTGACGGGGACAAAGAAACCCAAAGGCACAATCTCCCGCAGAATCGCATCGATGCTTGCACCTGCATCTGCGGTGACCGTCATGTTCTCTGGATTAAGTGTGAAGTTACTGAATGTCGTCATGTCGAAGACGGTGGCGCCACCGGACTGTGCCGCGTCTCCATAGGAACGACCTAGGCCTCGAGCAAGAACACCTCGTGAACCTGCTGCACGTATATATTGCGACATTTCCTCTGGGTGGTGTGCGGGGACAAAATTCGCCACCGATGTCATGGCGCGGCCCCAACCCGAGAGCGGTTGCGGGTTATGTACTGGAGTTGTTGTCATACGCCTAATGCCCCCAAGCCGAAGAGAATGAGCCAGGCCAGTCCTAGAAGCATGAGAACCTTGTCGCCCAACACGGCATCTTCAGGCGCTTCAGCGTCACCTTTGTCAATGACAACTCCATAACGCAAAATCGCCAAGACGAACGGGAGAACACTCCACTCCGCCCATGGTAAGGAGGATGGAGTTTGAGCAACATCAAATGACCACAGGGCATAACCCATGATTGCGACGGCCGCAGCAACAGACCACACAAATCGCAGATAACCCAATGTGTAACCCGCTAACGCCTTGCGTCGCATATCGCTCTTGTCCACGCCTGATTCTTCTTCACGCTTAAGTTCGCTATAGCGCTTTCCAGCTGCCATGAACAGGGAACCAAATCCAGCAACAATTAAGAACCACTGTGAAATCGGAAGATCCGATGCAGCTCCACCGGCAACAGCACGAAGCAAAAATCCCATGGAGAGCAAAGCCAGCTCGATAACAGGCTCGTGCTTCAGGGACAATGAATACGCAAGTGTGAAAACGGCGTCAGCAAGAATTACG